>JAGNOY010000231.1 GCA_017989935.1 Chitinophagaceae bacterium | reverse complement strand
TGCTATGGTAAACACACTTTTGATCATTATGAGAAAAGTGTCTAACCTCGAAGCATACATTACCATACAACATATCGAGTTAATGAATATCATTATCATGATCACTGGATCGATTGTAGGTGTTGCTTATATTACAGAGTTGTTTATTGCGTGGTATTCTGGAGTTGAATACGAGCAATACGCTTTCTTAAACAGAGCAACAGGACCTTACTGGTGGGCATACTGGTCGATGATGACTTGTAATGTATTCTCTCCGCAATTCATGTGGTTTAAGAAATTAAGAACAAGTATTATGTTCTCGTTTATTATTTCGATTGTGGTAAACATCGGAATGTGGTTCGAACGATTTGTAATTATCGTTACATCACTACACAGAGATTATCTTCCATCATCTTGGACAATGTTTTCACCAACATTTGTAGATATTGGAATATTCATAGGGACTATTGGTTTCTTCTTCGTTTTGTTCTTATTATATGCTAGAACATTCCCTGTAATTGCGCAAGCGGAAGTGAAAACGATTTTGAAAGCGACCGGAGAAAATTATATTAAAGCAAGAGAAGCAAATAAACATTCACATCATGAGTAGTAATAAAGTTATTTACGCCATTTATAATGACGATGACACTTTGATGGATGCCGTAAAGAAGACACGTGCAGCGCATCACCATATTGAAGAAGTTTTTACTCCTTTTCCAGTTCACGGTTTAGATAAAGCTATGGGAATTGCTCCTACTAGAATTGCAATTTGCGCATTTATATATGGACTTTGCGGATTGTCATTCGGAACGTGGATGATGAACTATGTGATGATCATGGATTGGCCACAAGATATTGGTGGTAAACCAAGTTTCAGTTACATACAAAATATGCCAGCATTCGTGCCAATTATGTTTGAAGAGACAGTATTTTTTGCCGCGCATTTGATGGTAATCACTTTCTACATGAGAAGTAAATTGTGGCCTTTTAAGAAAGCTGAAAATCCAGATGTGAGAACTACTGATGATCATTTCTTAATGGAAGTGTCAGTAAACAATAATGAAAAAGAACTAGTATCCTTTTTTGAAAGTACAGGCGCAGTAGAAGTTAAAGTAATAGATAAGCATTAATAAATCACTATGAAAAGTCTATATAAAATAGCATTTTTAGTTTGTGTATCGGTTGTGGTTTCATCTTGTAAAGACAATTTGAATCCAAATTACCAGTACATGCCAAACATGTATGAATCGGTAGCTTACGAGACCTACTCCGAATCAAATGCTTTTAAAAACGGTAGAGAAGGGCAATTGCCAGCAGAAGGGTCAATCAATAGAGGTTTTGAAGTGTATGATTACCCAAATTCAACTGCGGGTTATGACGCTGCTAAAGCGAATTTAAAGTCGCCTTTGGATTCAACGGCAGTAAACATGGACAAAGCAAAGGAGTTGTATGAGATTTATTGTGCCATCTGTCACGGAAATGCTGGTGATGGAAAAGGAAAATTAGTGACGCAAGGAAAATATTTGGGAGTGCCGAATTACAAAGACAGACCAATTACTGAAGGAAGTGTTTTTCACGTACAACAATTTGGACTTAATGCTATGGGTTCTTATGCTAATCAAATGAGCAAAGAAGAGCGTTGGTTGGTAACCGCCTACGTGATGAAACTTAAAAGCGAATTATAATTGTAAAATAAACTGATCTTAATAGATATGTATACATTTTCAAGTAAATTAAAAACATTCTCTTTCATCCTAATTATTCTAGGAGTTCTCGGAATTGGATATGGTTTTTTAACTGCACCTAAAAATATTGAAGAAGTTGAAAAAATTCTTGCTGCCAATGAGCATGGTGGACATCATGCAGCAGCAGGTCATGCAGCAGCAGAAGGGAATGACCATGCGAAAGCGGAAGCCCACACTACGGCAGAAGTTGTAACCGAAGAACCAGCTGTTGCTGAAGTTGAGAAAGATACCACTGCGACAGACACTACAAAAATAGTTGAAACAGTTGCAGCGCCAGCTGAAACTCATAAAGAAGTAAAACCTACAAAGGAAGTTAGCGAAGAAGACGCTCACAAAGAACATCAAGCCCATTTAGAGCACGTGTTGCATCAATTGCAAAACAAGCCTTGGTCTGCTTTGTATGTTGCTTGTATATTCTTCATGCTAATTACCATGGGAGTACTTGCTTTTTATGCAATTCAACAAGTTGCACAAGCGGGCTGGTCTCCAGTATTGTTTAGAGTGATGCAAGGAATTACCGCTTATTTGCCAGTCGGATCAGTAATTTTCTTTATTTTCTTATTGTTATCAGGATTTCATTTTAACCATTTATTTCCTTGGCTGGATCCAGAAGTTGTGGCTCACGACAAATTGATACAAAACAAGGCTGGTTATTTGAACTTTCCTTTTTGGATTGTAAGAGCTGCCATCTTTTTGTTGGGGTGGAATTTATACCGCTATTTCTCAAGAAAAAATTGCTTGGCTCAAGATGAGTCTAACGATAACAGTTACTACAAAAAGAATTTCAATATCTCAGCAATGTTTTTAGTTTTCTTTATCGTAACTGAATCTATTATGTCATGGGATTGGATTATGTCACTCGACCCGCATTGGTTTAGTACTTTGTTTGGATGGTACGTATTCGCAAGTTTCTTCGTAAGCGGAATTACCACGATTTGTATGATAACTTTATATTTGAAATCGGTTGGTTATTTAGAACATGTAAATACAAGTCATATTCACGATTTAGCAAAATTTATGTTCGGTATTAGTGTATTCTGGACATACTTATGGTTCTCTCAATTTATGTTGATCTGGTATGCCAATATTCCAGAAGAGGTGACTTACTTCGTGCAAAGAATAGAAGACTATAATCTTCCATTTTTTGGAGCTGTTGTGATGAACTTTGTCTTCCCAATTTTGATTCTTATCAATACCGACTTTAAGAGAATTACTTGGGTATTAGTAATGGCGGGAACTGTTATCTTATTAGGACATTACGTAGATTTCTTTAATATGATCATGCCAGCAACTGTCGGAGATCAATGGTTTATTGGCGCTTCTGAATTAGGATCTATCTCTTTCTTCCTTGGCTTATTTATTTTTGTGGTCTTTAGTGCTTTAACGAAAGCGCCATTGTTGCCAAAACGAAATCCATATATCGAAGAAAGTAAACATTTTCATTATTAATATTTAAAGTAAAAAACAGATGACAAGTTTGTTGGTAATTATAGTTTTATTGTTATTATCGGTTGCATTATGGCAATTGACGAAGATATTTGATTTATCGCAGGTCGGCTCCTCAAAAAACAGTTCCGGTATTGCAGATGATAATGACAATAATGTCCAAGGATATTTGATGTTTGGATTCTTAGCCTTTATTTATATTTTCACTATATACGGTTTAATTAAATGGGGTGATTTGCCTTTGCATACGCCAGCATCAGCTCACGGAGGTGAAGTTGATAGCTTGATGAATATAACGTGGGTGGTTATTTTCTTCGTTCAAGCAGTCACACAGGCGCTGTTGTATTATTTTGGATTTAAGTATAGAGGTAGAAAAGATCAAACAGCACTTTATTTTTCTGATAACAACAAGTTAGAAGTAATCTGGAGCGTTATTCCAGCCATTGTCTTAGCAGGTTTGATTCTTTATGGATTGTATGCATGGTCCGATATCATGTTTATCGACGAAGATGAAGAAGTAATAGAAATTGAGTTATATGCCCAACAATTTAAATGGACTGCGAGATATTCAGGTGAGGACAACGTATTAGGTAAGGCCAATGTGCGTTATATTGAAGGTGTGAATTCCTTAGGTGTAGATCCATCTGATCCAAATGCGCAAGATGATAAGGTTGTGTCAGAATTACATCTTCCAAAAGGAAAGAAAATTCATTTTAAAATTCGTTCTCAGGATGTGCTACATTCTGCTTATATGCCACACTTTAGAGCACAAATGAATTGTGTGCCTGGCATGGTGACTGAGTTTGCTTTCACACCGATTTACACTTCAGACGAATATCGCAATTTGCCTTTCATGATTGAAAAGGTGAATAGAATCAATAATTTAAGAACGAAAAAAAGTACTGAATTGGTGGCAGCTGGTCAGCCAGCCCTTGATCCTTATACTTTTGACTTCTTGCTTTTATGTAATAAAATTTGTGGAGCATCACACTATAACATGCAAATGAAAATTGTAGTGGATACCCCAGAAGAGTACAAAAAGTGGTTAAGCGAAAAGCCAACTTTTAAAGAAGAACTCAAAGCAGCAGCGGCGTCCGCAGCTGGAGAGGCAAATCCAAAAGATAAAGATACTACAGTTGCAGTGGCCACTGATAAAATGATGGCTCAAGTAGAGAAAAAATAAATAAAAATTTAATAAAGCACACATATTATGTCAGCAGAAGCTCTAGATCACGGACACGATCATGAACATGAACATCACC
>JAGNOY010000230.1 GCA_017989935.1 Chitinophagaceae bacterium | reverse complement strand
GTATTGCTCATTCTTTTCTATCTTCGTGTGATGCCTCAAATATACAATCTAACAAACTTATAGCACAATGAATTGTCGTGGAAAAATAATTTCATTCGAAAAACCCAAAGTCATGGGAATTTTAAATGCCACACCTGATTCGTTCTACAATAAAGGAAGAGAATTTTCTTTTCCAAAAATGACAGAAGAAATTGGCAACATGATAGAAGAAGGTGCAGACCTATTGGATCTAGGAGGCATGAGCTCGAGGCCAGGTGCTGAAATCATTTCGACTCAAGAAGAAATTGATAGAATACAACCCATTACAGAATACATTATCAAATACTATCCTGAAATGGTTTTATCCATTGATACTTTGCATGCCGAAGTTGCCTATTGGGCGTTGAAACAAGGCGCATCTTTAATTAATGATATTAGTGGGTCGGAATACGATAAAAATATGATTGCTACTCTAGTTGAATTTGATTCTCCGCTCATTTGCATGCATATGAAAGGGCAACCCCAAAACATGCAACTCAATCCGACTTATAATCATGTAGTAAATGAAGTAGAGGTATATTTTAAAGATAAAATAGAAGAACTATCAAAAGCAGGCATTGAAAAAGTAATCATAGACCCTGGTTTTGGTTTTGGCAAAACACTAGAACACAACTTTAGTTTGATGGCTGATTTACAACAATTAGCCGTCCTAGGCGCTCCGATACTTGTGGGCATTTCACGAAAATCTATGGTGTACAAGCCACTAGGCTCGAATGCCCAAAGTGCATTAAATGGCACAACGGCTTTACATATGTTTGCTCTTATGCATGGGGCTAATTTGTTGCGCGTACATGATGTGAAGGAAGCCAAAGAAACCATCTTACTTTATGAAACATTAATGGCAAATAAATTATAACTTGCCGCCAGAATGTCTAAAAAAATTGTCATTATTGGAACAGCACATCCTTTAAGAGGAGGATTGGCAACCTATAATGAAAGTCTTGCACGTCAATTTCAACGCGAAGGTCATGATGTGGATATATATACCTTTTCCTTGCAATACCCTTCATTTTTATTCCCTGGCACTTCGCAATATTCGGAGGAACCTGCACCCAAAGATTTAAACATCAACGTACTTATTAATTCGATCAATCCGCTGAATTGGTTAAAGGTAGGAAGACTTATCAAGCAATTAAAGCCTGAAATTGTGGTAGTCAGATTTTGGATTCCGTTTATGGGCCCATGCTTAGGAACCATATTACGAATAATTCGTACAAACAAAACCAGTAAAGTCATTTGTATTGCAGATAATGTAATTCCACATGAAACAAGATTCGGCGATAAATTATTTACAGCATATTTTGTAAAAGCAGTGGATGCATTCATTACCATGAGTAAGAAAGTGAAAGAAGATTTAATGGCTATTTCTTCTAAACCTGTAATGCAAGTTATTCATCCTTTGTACGATCATTTTGGAGATAAAATTTCTGCCCAAGAGGCCAAGCTAAAATTATCAATACCTGCGGATCAGCAAATCGTGTTGTTTTTTGGATTTATTAGAAAATATAAAGGATTGGATTTATTGCTAGAAGCCATTTCTATTTTAAATAAGAAAGGATTTTTTCAGAAGAACCAAGTCAAATTTTTAATTGCAGGAGAATTCTATGAATCAGCGCAACCTTATTTAGATGCAATACAAGAATTTCAAATTGAAGACTATATCATATTACATACCCACTTCATAGCTGATTCTGAAGTAAAATATTATTTGAGTGCGGCCGATTGCGTTATTCAACCTTATAAAAATGCAACCCAAAGCGGCGTGACTCCATTGGCCTATCATTTCGAGAAACCTATGATAGTAACTAATGTGGGAGGCTTACCCGAAATGGTACCTGCTCATGTTGGCTTAATAGCAGAACCCAATGCCCTCTCCATATCAACCCAAATAGAAAAACTCTTTACTTTAGACCTTCAGAAATTTTCAGCTTCAATCCAAGAAGAAAAGAAAAAGTATAGCTGGAGCATTATCACACAAGCTATCCTATCTTTGTCGGAAGATAAACATTCATTATGATATTTCGAAGTAAAGCACCTTTGCGAATTGGTTTAGCCGGAGGAGGTACAGATGTGAGCCCTTATAGTGATGAATACGGAGGAGCCATTTTAAATGCAACTGTTTCATTAAGCGCTTATGCTAATTTAGAATTAAATACCACAGAAAAAATTGTGGTTCAAGCATTCGATCGGAATGAAAATGAATCTTATGATATAAATCAACAGCTTCCTTTGACAGGCATTTTAGATTTATTGAAAGGCGTGTATAATCGAATTCAACAAGATTATCCTTTTACTTGTCATGGACTTACGCTATCCACTTTTGTAGATGCACCTGCCGGCTCAGGACTAGGTACTTCATCCACCTTGGTTGTGGCCATTCTGGGCGCTTTTGTTGAAATGCTTAAATTACCACTTGGCGATTATGATATTGCACAATATGCCTATGATATTGAAAGAAATGATTTGAAATTAGCTGGTGGGAAACAAGATCAATATGCAGCTACTTTTGGCGGGGTTAATTTTATGGAATTCTTAAAAGATGATAATGTAATTGTAAATCCTTTAAGAATCAGACCTGAGTATTTATATGAATTGGAAAATAATTTGGTTCTATTCTATACTGCATCTAGTCGTGAGAGTGCATTAATCATTAAACAGCAACAAAAAAATGTGCATCAGAAAAAAGAGGCTTCGATTGAAGCTATGCATAGATTAAAGGAACAAGCTTATCAAATGAAAGAAGCCTTACTAAAAGGAAAGCTAAATCAAATTGGAGAAATCTTAGATTATGGCTTTCAGTTTAAAAAGCAAATGGCGGAGAATATCACGAATTCATCCTTAGATGAATATTATGAAATCGCTAAAAAGCATGGTGCAACTGGAGGTAAGATTAGTGGTGCAGGCGGTGGTGGATTTATGATATTTTATTGTCCTGGTAATGCAAGATTCTCTGTGATTGATGCATTACACAAAGCCTCAGGCCACGTAAAACCTTATTTTTTTACGAAACATGGACTTAGAACTTGGACGAATGATTAAATTCTAACGGTTGAATATAATCCAACTCAATACAAGATTTCAACCATTGATTATTGTTGAATCAAAGTCAATTTCTTCACTACTTGTCTTCCAGCATTATCTTTAATACGGACCATATAAATTCCGGCAGGTAAATTACTTAACTGAATTGTTTCTTTGTTGACGATGCTTTTATTCCAAACCACTCTACCCACTTCATTTAAGATTTCAGCATCAACATGTATATTCTCTGGCAAATTAAACGTAAAAATACCTGTTGAAGGATTAGGATAAATATTCACAAGGTCTGAGGAAAAAGTTGGAACTGATGCTGGTGCAGTTACAGCCTGAATTGAAAACCAATTGTCATTCAAATCAAAAAATACATTATCGGCTCCTTTAACTTTCACTCTACACCAAGTCCCATTTACATTAGGCGCTGTAACATTCGCAGTTCCATTATTGGGCACATTAGAGGCTAAAGTATATGGCCAAGTTTTACCGCTATCAATTGATAAGTAAATATTTACTTTAGGAGTTAGTATAGGAGCCACATCAGTACCTGCAACATTCCATGTGATTGTTTGTGGAGACCAGCCTTGCCAAATAGCACCAGTCACATTCTGACTGGTGACTCTAAATAATTCTGCTGTTGTTCTTACGTCCAATCTTAAAGTATCTGTACTTGTATAAAAGGCTCCATAACCATTTTTCAGGTCACGTAAGGTGCATCTAAACTTTAATATTCTTGCATTCACTGGTAAAATCTCTCCTTTATAAGTTTCAACATTTTGAAGCAAATATTTCAAAGCTGGAAAAACTCTTGTTGGTGAAGTTGAAGGAAAAAATGATCTAAAAATTGGGGCATTTGTAGTCACAGCATCCCATGCCGCCCCGCTGCCTCCTCTATCATATTCTTCCCAACAATAAGTTAGCGGATCATTATCTGGATCTGAACCAGAAGCTGTTAATTCGAAAGGTGTTTTGTAAGGAATAATAAAAGTATCTCTAATGGGAGCTAAAATAGGAAGGGCATTATTACTTGGAGTTAATGTAGGACAAGCAGTTACGTTAGTCCCAGTCATTTGTTCTAAACTTCTGATATGATAATAATCGTCGCTATGAGGTTGGATATCGTCGTTGCCGCAAATGCCTGCGTAACCTAAAATTGTCGTGGCGCTTCCAATTTCATAAGCACTTTGACTACTTCTGTTACCACTACATGAACCAGTTACTGAATTAAATGTATGCATACCGCCAAATTGATGTCCCATTTCATGTGCTACATAATCAATGTCAAAAGGATCACCAACAGGATTTGAAGAACCTGTAACACCTTGTGCTTTTGAGCCACTTGAACATACACAACCCGCAGTCGCCACAC
>JAGNOY010000229.1 GCA_017989935.1 Chitinophagaceae bacterium | reverse complement strand
AAAACATGGAGTGTCGAACCGAAAGAGTGAATTCTATTTTCTCTGCAATTGCAGACATAGCAAAGATTACAAATAGTACTAAAAAAGATAATTCCGACCTAGAGTCGGAATTATCCCTTTGGGTGGAACCGAGGGGAGTCGAACCCCTGTCCAAACACACTCCGTAAACGCTTTCTACATGTTTATTTCTGCATTGGTTTTTGTGATATCACCGGAGCAGAACGAACCAATGAAACCCTTAGCTGGATGTTTCTTTTGTAAGAAGCACAGCCTAATCTTACAGCAACTCATATTCTCTGGTGAAGTCGGTTCAACGTAGGTTATGAATCTACCCGAAATGAACGGACTGTAAATGGGTACTTAAATTAAGCAGCCATTGCGAAAGATGTTTCGCCGTTTGAGTTTTGAATATTCAGATTAAAGTGCTAATTATCCAACGCACTACATGCTTACACGCTCAAAGACCTATGCTGTCAAAACCGGTCGGCCCCAACTTTTAGTCAATAAAATAAATAATCTCTTTTTTATTGATTGCGCAAAGCTACTTCATATTTTATTCAAATCAAGAAAGCAATAATTTTTTCTAACAGACATTCAAATTCATCGCTGCAAGCGTCTTTGTACATTTCATTATTTGGGCGGCACACACGCTATCATTCCAAGTCCGTCCATGCCGAGGCCAAGCATGGTACGGGCTTTCCATTCTATCGTTGCCGCAATACAGTCGATTATCAAATAAAGTTTTCGTTTACCAAATCGCAGCCCTAGTTCATTTCATCACCTAAACAAAATCAAATGACTATCCGCTAAACGACCTTATAAAGCTAATGAACACAGATTGCAGGTGTCTAATACCAACATATTGAAAAAAAATCTTCATGGAAGAGACGGCCTAAGATTCGAGGCAGCTAAAAATATTGAAATCGAAACCAACCTTTTATCCACTGTTTGAGCACAAGCGAATACTATATTATAGAGAATATCATTATGTGCGAGTTTGGATAAAAGTGGTGTAGATGAAATTATTTTTATGCCAAGAATCTTCAGCCTTGATTTTTTGCTCAACTTTTGCATCAAAGCAAAAGTGGAAAAACAAACGGGTATCTTTACAGATAATCATACATTATCACGAAGACAAATGACCATTTGCATTGCGGCAAGGATTGAGCGAAAAGCCCGCATTCCGAGAGGCTGAACGATACTAATTTCAACACGTAACATGATAGCCGAATCGGAAGTGGACTTGCAGTAAAAGCCTGTGTGCCGCCCAAAAAAAAGCGAGTATATTTGCCCTCATGGAATTTCGTATTGCCCCTATCATTATTGCTTGCTTCAATTTGATTTTTATCCTTTTCATGAACCCCATGATTAATGAAAGCATCTCACTTAAAACAGCCGCCTCCTACCCTACAGTGCTTTTGCCTTTTGGCTTGCTGATGATTTTATCACTCGGTACTTTTTTAAGACATACCTTTTATTCAGTAGCCTTCAAAACCAGCTTTTACCTGATAACAGCAATAAATCTTGGCCTAGTAGCGTTTTACATCTATACGATCCAACAACAACATCTTTAAATTATGTCATTAGGCCAACAAATCAATATTCAAATACCTAAACCTTGTAAGCAAGATTTTGACGCCATGCCTCGAACAACGATTGGTCGCCAATGCCATGTTTGCGAACGAGAAGTCATTGATTTTACCATGATGAATGAAGACGAATTGAGAGACTACTTGAAAAATAATCCATTCAACTTGTCGTGTGGTATATTCCGTAATGATCAATTAAATAGACCCATACATATCGAAAAACCTACACCCTTTTTTCGATTTCATGCTATGCGCAAATGGGTGGCAGCCTTGTTTCTTTTCCAACTCAATATCCCACAAATTTTTGCTCAACACAAAGAAAAAACGACGCAAACAAGTCAACAAAAATTACCCCTAAAAGAAACCAAGATTATTATCCAAGGAAAAGTTATTTTAGATGCTACTCAACAAGGCCTAGACAGTATAGAAGTTTCATTGATTGATGCTCAACAAAAACTTATTGAAGTTGTGCATACAAATCGAGAAGGAAAATTTGCTTTCATGCTACCTGCAAATTATATGCATGATACGGTGCAATTGGCAGCACATAGTCTTAAACCTCTACTAGCAGAATCTTATTTTCTGGATATTTCGCATTACATTTCTTATAACCCACCAGTTATCATACGAATGATTCCAGACATTGAAATTCAGGCTATCGAGGCGACTCATAACAATCTAATATATCAAGAAGTTCATCACACTGCTGGCGTGCCTCTACCAAGCTACTCAGAAATTAGTCAGCCCATCAAGTTCAGTGGCAAGTTTAAATCTTTTCGTGTGTTCAAAAGAAAAAAATCGAAACACTAAGGCGCAATAGCTAATATTTTCACAGCTTCTTCAGCAGCCAATTTGCTGGCTTCTTTTTTGTTGCTTGCTATAGCCGTTGTAATAATTTCATTCTCGAATTTAACGCCCACAACAAATTTCTTTCGCCCTTTTTCTAGCCTTTCTTCTACAACAACAAAATCTACTGTTTTACCTTGTCTGCTTGCCCAACCAATGAGTCTGTTTTTTAGATTCACTTCAATGGTTTCTAATAACTCAATATCTACAAAGGGAAGCAAAATACGCTTGCGCAAAAATGTTCTTGTTTTGGCATAGCCCTTATCGATATAAATAGCGCCAATTAAGGCTTCTAATGCATTGCCGAAAATGAGAGAATCTCTTAAAAAATAATCTTGTTCATTAAACTTCATGATGCTTTTCAATCCGATTTTTAAAGCTATTTGATTTAATGTTTTTCTATTTACGATTTTTGATCGCATATCAGTTAAATAACCTTCCGGCTTGGTTGGATATTTATTAAATAAATGTTCGCCTATAATAGCGCCTAAAATGGCATCTCCCAAAAATTCTAAGCGCTCGTTATTTTCTGTTGCATTGGCATTATTAGAACGATGACAAAGCGCTAATTCATATAGAGCAATATTACCCGGTGTAAATCCTAGCATCGTTTGTAAATCTTTATACAAGGAACTCTCCTTGACAAAAAACTGTACAATAAATTCTGGAACAAATCTCACACTAAGTATTTTTCTATCTGCAAATTAATATGTCTTTGCCCAATCGGCTAATTTTTTTTCTAAAAGTTGCAAGGGCATATTTCCTCCATTCAACATTTGGGTATGAAAAGCAGCTAAGTTAAATTTCGCCCCCATCTTCTCCATATATTTCGCCTTCATAGCTGAAATAGACAATTGTCCAATTTTATACGAAAGTGCCTGCCCTGGAATAGCCATATAACGCTCGATTTCAGCCACAGCCTCATCTTCAGTAATTCTTTCATGCTCCATCATATACTTTATTGCTTCTTCTCTTGTCATGCCTTTAGTATGCATACCTGCGTCCACCACCAACCGAATGGCTCTGTGCATGGCATCACTTAAATGTCCCAAATATTGATATGGATTGGTATATAAGCCAAGATCTTTACCTAAAGTTTCAGTGTACAAAGCCCACCCCTCAGCATAAGCACTATAGCCTAAAAATTTTCTGAATTGAGGTAAGGTTTTATTTTCTTGTTGCAACGAAATTTGATAGTGATGACCAGGAATAGCTTCATGTAAAAAAAGCGTTTCCATGCCTACTATATTGAATTTCTTTGGGTCTAATATGGGCACATAAAAAATGCCGGGTCTTGTCCCATCCTCACTACCAGCATTATATTCGGCACTAGCACTTGCCGCACGGTAAGCCTCTGTCTGTTTAATTTCGAATTTAGTTGTTGGTTTGCTTTCAAAAAATTTATCCAAATATTTTTCTTCTATTTTGTGAATAGCCCAAAAACTATCTAATACTTCTTTAGGGGTATTGAAAGGATAAAACTGAGGATCTGTATTAATATGAGCAAAAAATTCCGGTAGACTGCCTTTAAAACCCACTGATTCTTTCACTTTCTCCATTTCCGACCGGATTCGAGCAACTTCTTGTAATCCCAAGTTATAAATACTATCAGCTGTCAAGGTAGTCGTGGTAAAACTCTGAATTAAATCGTTATAGTAAATATCTCCTTTGGGCAAGGCTGAAATACCCGTACTATTTCTGCATGCTGGTAAATATTCTTGTTCCATGAATTTGCCTAACTTGCTATAGGATGGAATTATATATTGACTGATATGATAGAAGTAGGCATTTTCTAAACGCTTTTTATCTTCGTTACTAAAATCTACCGGAAAATGTTTAATCGGATTATAAAAAATATTCTTAGTTGGATCTATAGTAAGTACCCCTTTTATTTGAGGAATCACTTTAGCAGCTAACACCTTAGGTAAAACAATGCCTTGCTGCATGCCTTTTTTCATATTGTCAATGGCTGTATCAATCCAGTGAGGAAAAATGGCCATTCTTTTAAGAAAA
>JAGNOY010000228.1 GCA_017989935.1 Chitinophagaceae bacterium | reverse complement strand
TCTTTCTGCATATTGTGCAGTCTGCCAGCGCCATTTTCCACTCATTGGTATTAACTTTGTGCAAACCTACTACTTTTGATATAAAATAGAAGTGCTAATTCAACTTAATCCAGACTTAATACTTCTATAGGTAAATTGTTCATGTTGTACAACTAAAACTATGAAATTTTCTATTGGCGATCCTGTCTATATCAAAAGTAATGATGAAGAAGGCTTCATTGAAGAGTTTATTGGAAAAGATATGGTTTGTGTAAAGGTTGACAACTCAAGTTACCACGTATTTGTTACAGATCTTGAACATCCTTATTTAAGGTGGTTTCTGAAAAAAAATCAGTCTCAAGACAAGGGCAAAAAATCAGTCCAACATATTGACCAAATACATACCGAAAAAAAACTGAATAGAAAACAAGCCCTACCGATGGGAATGTATTTGGTTTTTTTACCAATTTACAGTGTAGATGGCTTCGATGAAAAAATAGACAAAATCAAACTCTATTTATATAACGAAACTTTCAGTACCTACAAGATAAGTTATTCGTGTAAAATTCACCAAACACTCATATTTGAAATAGATACAGAAGTCTTAACAGGAAGTCAATTTTATATTCATGATATCAGTTTTGAAGAAGCAGCCTCGAATCCACAATTTACTTATCGGTTTCTAGATATAGAAAATAAGATGCTCGATATGGAAGACAAAATGAATTTAAAGCCTAAAAAGTTTTTTGATCAGATTAGTGCGATCAAATATGCGAATGAAGCGTTCTTTCACATCAAATTATTTGAAGAAATCACCCCAAAAAAGCGTGAAGAAATTATAAAACCTGTGCAGAAAACAAGTAGGATAGCTGAAAGTAAACAAGCAGGACATTTCAATTTCCATGAAGCATTAAAAAAAACGAAATATGAGGTAGATTTACATATAGAAAAGCTTGTTCCAAGTCATAAAGGGTTAGGCAATGCAGAAATTATGCACATTCAACTGAAAGAATGTCAACAAGCTTTAGACCTAGCTATAGCTACACATCAGCCTTCTTTGGTACTCATACATGGCGTAGGAAAAGGCGTACTCAAGCAGGAAATTCACAAAATCCTCAACCAAACCAAATGGGTTAAGTCATACGTCTACGACTACGACATTAGATATGGCTATGGCGCAACCGAAGTATTTTTCAGTTATTAGCCAACTTTATCTAAATAATATTCTTACTTTTAAGCCTCATTTTACTATGAATATGAAGAAATCTATTTTATTGTTCAGCATTTGTTTGGCATTTCTTACAAATAATTTGTTTGCCACCCACACTGCTGGAGGTGAATTAATTTACGACTTAGTTCCTGGAACCACCAATACCTATAATTTTCTTTTCAAATTTTATAGAGTTTGTCAGGGTACCACAGAGCCAACTAGTTTTAGTTTATGTTACACATCCCCATGCACAGGCACAATTCAAACAGTCACCATGCCTAAAATTGTAGGGAATATAAACACAACCCCACCCGTTCCGAATGGCACAGTACTTTCTGATGGTTGTGACAGCACAGTCACTGATTGCACAGATCCTAATAGCACTATTCCTGGGTATGAGCAATGGTGGTATAGTGCCACAGTTACACTACCATCAGGTTGCAATTCATGGCGTTTTTGGGTTACCTTATGTTGCAGGAATACGGGAATTTTAAATCTTACGGCTCCATCTGGAAGTCAAAATATTTATGTTGAAACTCTATTTGATAATTCTAATTTAACCACTGTCGCAACTTCAAATTTAAATAGCTCTCCTCGATTCTTAAATTCAAATTCCCCATCGTCATTACCAATTCCTTATGTATGTGTAAACAGTTTGTACCTTCATAATGGCGGTGCTGTAGACCCTGATGGCGATTCACTTTCTTTTGAAACCATTGCGCCAAGACATCAAACTGGCTGTAATGCCACTTTACCCAATAGCATTTTGGTGATTCCTACATATAATATTTTAAACACGGCAGGTAATCCTTTAGCTTGCAATAATACTTATAACCTCGATCAACAAACAGGCGCCTTCTCCTTTATCCCAAATCAAACTGGGGTTTGGGTAATCTCTCAAAAAGTGAATGAATGGAGAAAAGATGCCAGTGGCACACCTTTCTTGATAGGCAGCATCATGAGGGATATGCAAATTGTTGTAGATAATTGTGCCCCCTTTCCTGTAATCTCAGATTCAGTAAACGTAATTTCAGGCGGTTCTGTCTCAAATGATACTATCAAAGCTTGCATGGGCTATCTAAATTTCTGCTTCAATATCATCAATCCTGATTCTAATGGTAATTATGTGAAATTGGTAGGAGACAACGTTAGCACTAATTTACCTGGGGCCATTGTCACATATACAAAACCATTTGATAGTGTATTAAATGTTTGCATCGAATGGACAAGCACTATTGCAGATACTGGAAATCATACAATTCTAATCACTGTAAAAGACTCTGTTAATTGCAAAACCAATCCAGCAAATTTCCCTAAAAATATATTTATATATCGACCGCTTAAGGCTTGGGCAGATACTACTATATGTGTAGGAGATACCGCCCAGTTGCATGCCTATGGCAATGGTAAATATATTTGGACTGTGTTACCAGGCGGCGCCCCTATTAGCTCCCTATCTTGTACCACTTGTCCAGAGCCTTTTGCAACACCATTAGTCACCACCTCCTATGTGGTAGAGGATTCAATATGTCAGTATAAAGATACCCTAGTTGTTACGATACTCTCTGGTCCACCGTTGACTATAACTCCTGATACTACGACTTGTGTAAATGCGACTTTACAACTTGAAGTTCTTCCAAACAATTCTGCTTTATACACTTATTCATGGGCACCATTTTCTTACTTAAGTAGTACAACTATTGCAAATCCTGTTGTTCAGTATCCTTTAGCAAGTACTTCTTATACTGTTACTGTACGACCTATTGGTATTCTAGACTGCCCGTCAATCGCCACGGTGGATGTTTCCGTCTTAAATGGTTACCTGATTGGCAATAAAGATACCGCAATTTGCGATGGAGATGCCGTGCAAATTAATGGATCAGGAGGAAGTCCAAAATATACTTATACCTGGACGCCTGCTACCTTTGTAAGCAATTCTTCTATTCTCAACCCGTTAATAACTCCAACCCCTGCAGGTGTTTACCCTTATTCATTTACTGCTTCGTTTCCAGGTTGTCCTGACTCAACTATTTCTATTGAAATAAGCGTAGACGCCATTCCTATTGTAGATGCTGGACTTGACCGCGAAATGTGTAATGGAGATACTATTCAAATGCACGCAACAGTTTCACCAGTTGGACCGAATTATACTTATTCTTGGGATCCTGCATCTGATTTATCAAACAGTTCAATCTTAGATCCAATTTTTGATGGCAGCACCTCAACTATTTTCACATTAACGGCCACCTCTCCAATTGGATGTAAAGGCGATGATAATGTTTTAATGAATGTGATTCCGTCTGATTTCTTGGTTGTTCAAGGCGATGTGTCTATTTGCCCGAATGATACAGCAACCTTACTAGTGGGAGGTGGTGTTAAATATTTATGGCAACCTTCTTACTATGTGTCTGATAGCAATGCAGTCACTGTAAAAGCCTTCCCAATATCCACTACCACCTTTTATGTATATGGATATGATGCCAAAGGATGTTTAGATACGGCAAAAACAACAGTTGTTGTAAATCCAGGTGCCATCGTGGATGCCGGAAATAATGCAACTATTTATCCTGGAGAATCAACAGAACTATTTGCAAGTGGAAATTGTAGCTTCTTTACTTGGTCACCGCCAAATGGATTAAACAATACAAACATCAAAAATCCAATAGCACAACCTTCTGTAACAACTCGTTACTTTGTAACTGCTGCCACTGAGGCCGGATGCACAGGTATTGATTCTGTAGATGTAATTGTAAACCCTGAAACCATCTTAGATTTACCAAATGCGTTTAGCCCAGGAAGCGGTACGAGCACCAACGATCAATTATCTATTATTGTTCGCGGAATAGCCACATTAAATTCATTTAAAATATTCAATCGTTGGGGACAACTCGTATTCTCCACAACGGATATTTCTAAAGGTTGGAACGGTCAATACAACGGTAAGCCTCAACCAATGGGTGCTTATGTATATGTGATTGATGCTGTAAGTGCTAGTGGAAAAAGATTCTACAAACAAGGAAATATCACCTTACTTAGATAAACAAATCGAACAAAATAAAAAGAGGCTGTCAATCATAAATGACAGCCTTTTTTATTTTTATTATTATGGTGCATTAAAAGTTTGCATCCCACTTTAATTGTCTAGCTGATCAGTTTCATCAAACAAATTTGAATCTGAAAACATTGAGCCAAATAAATCCTTGAATTGCATACCTCTTCCGATAATTTGTTTTCCTAATAATCATTGTTTTCCTAATCAATAAAGAACAA
>JAGNOY010000227.1 GCA_017989935.1 Chitinophagaceae bacterium | reverse complement strand
TTACAAGGCATGTCACATATTTTGCAACATATAAGACCCGACATCATGATAGAATTGAATAAAAGCATTATACAGAAAAATCCTGCACAACATCTAAAGCTTTTAACCTTAATGGCTTCGTATCAATATAAATTAAAAGGTATTGATCGTGAAGGAAATAAGTGTGAAGCAAATGCTACCAATATGAATGATTCAGAGAATTTTCTCTTCATTCCTCAAGAACAACTATAAATCGTCAGGGCACTTATAAGTAGGCAATCTGAATGAAATACCAATTTGCATCATGAGGTATTGATCTTTTGTAGAACTAATACCTCTTTGTCGCCCCTCTACCCCTATAGGATTAGCAGTTACTTCTGGCGAACGATCTTGTAGTACAGAAGATACAGAAGGATATGGCGAAGGTTCAATATCATTAAATTTATCTTTGCCTACGTAACTTCTACTCACATCATCTAAATAATCAGTCGTTGTATATCTATGCACAACTTCCATGTTAAACGTAATTCCTTTGGTGACCCAAAATTTAAATCCTGCACCAATAGGTAATGCATAGGCATGGTTTGAGTATCGTCTGTCTTTATATTCTTCATATTTTTGCCCCTCGGTGCCTAATGGGCGCAAATAGTATCTTTTCCCTTCATATTCAGTATACGGGTTATACCAAAACATATTGAATCCGATTGTCACATAAGGCGTAAACCTGTATTCAAAATCTTGAAGGCGGTATTGAAAAAAAGAGAATTCAGCATTCAGCCCCACTTCATAAATGCTAGACTTAAAACTTAAATTACGTTGTTGTTGAAAGTAATTGGAAGAATATTTGTCTTGAGAACCAATTTTAGCATAATTACCTCCCAACCTTAAAGCGATATATTTAGAAAAATTATACTTGTAAAATAAACCTCCATTATATCCAAGACCTTTCATTCCAAAATTTGGGTTGATATCGCCGTAATAATTTGCTGCCCCGCCTGCTATGCCAAATTCAGAACGACGATAAAATCGCTGCGCATCAACAGTTAGAGACAAGAAGAGTAAACAAATGAAAATAAGCTTCCTCATAGTAAATTTTGAAATGGACAAATTAATCAAGCTTTTATACATAATCTGACTTGTGTAATGAGGCTACAAGACCTCATTAATTCAAATTATCACTCATGGGCTTTATTAAAACGCCTAAATCGTTGTTTTATTTTAACCTCGCGAAATTAAGGTATTCTCCTCAAAACATAAACACTCAATTCATTACACGCCAAAAAGGGATTATTCTTAACTAGCCAATACATGAATCATGGTGAGTAAATCCGATGGCATTGGCTTCTGCAACTTAACACATGAAACAAAAGGCGTAAAGGTCACTTGTTGATTAATCATACCAGCCATTTCTTGCGTTCTACCCTCACTAAGTGCTTCAACAGCAGCAAATCCTAAACGACTAGCTAAAATTCTGTCTCTACTTGTTGGCGAGCCACCACGTTGAATATGGCCTAATATAGTGACTCTATTTTCTAATAAAGGCATTTGTTGTTTGATAATTTCAGCTAAACCTAAGGCCCCACCAAATTCATCTCCTTCTGCCACCACAATAATGTTTGTTAGTTTTTTTCTTGCTCGATCTTTCGTAATAGCATCTAACATCCCCTGAATAGATTCTTGTTGCTCAGGTATAAATATTTGTTCTGCTCCACAAGCGATACCACTGTGCAAGGCAATATAACCAGCATCACGTCCCATCACTTCAATTAAAAATAATCGATCATGCGCTTCTGCAGTATCTCTAATTCGATCAATGGCCCAAATGGCTGTATTGACAGCTGTATCAAATCCGATGGTTTCATCAGTGCCAGACAAATCATTATCTATAGTGCCTGGCAAACCAATAGCTGGAATATTATATTGTTTAAAAAATTCTACAGCGCCTCTGAAAGTGCCATCTCCTCCAATTAAAACTAATGCATCTATTTCGTGTTTTTTTATTTGTTCATAAGCCTTGTGCATTCCTTCGGGTGTCATAAACTCTTTGCTTCTTGCTGTTTTGAGGATGGTTCCGCCGCGTTGAATGATGTTAGATACATCAGTAGTTTTGAGCTCTTTAATATCACCTTCTATCATGCCTTGATAGCCTCGCATTATACCATAAGGAATCATTTCTTTAAAATAAGCAGTTCTTACTATGGCTCGAATGGCGGCATTCATGCCTGGAGAATCTCCCCCGGAAGTCATGATACCAATTTTTTTAATAGAATTCATGGAAACATTTTATTCACCAAAGGTAAATCTCAAAATATCACTTTACCTATTGTATGCTTAAAATTTTAAAGCATAGATTCTTTCAATATCATTAGAAGAAAGTTCACCCTGATTTTCATTGCGGCAAGGATAGTAGCGAAAAGCCCGCATTCCGAGAGGCTTTACCATACAAATTTTTACCTGAATTATTCTAGCCGAATCGGAAGTGGACTTGCAGCGGATAGCCTGTTTGCCGCCCAAAAAAAAATTACTTTTTTTCTTGTTTATAGTTATCCCACATGTCTCTCATACTAGGCATTTCTGTGATCTCGTAACCTGCTGTGCTGAACATGGCCTCATTGACACTGCCTAATTTAAAATTTTTAAAGGTCATGATACACTCGTCTAAACTTTTAGTTTTAGGAATCATGTGCGTTTGAATAAGCACGCCTTTCATGCCAGCCTTGGCGTAAACTGTTTGATTTGGATCTGCATTGTGCATGAATGCACTGCTCATGGCGCGACTTAAATTTGCTGTTTTTAATTTAGAATCATTGGTTATCCAAATTTCATTTTGATATTTATCATTCTCGTACAAATACTTTCTGCATTTATACCCTTCAATAGTTTTGTATTCGCTAGTTTCAACTAAAGTTGCTTCGCCGTTTTGGAGCATTTTCTCATCCTTTTTTATGGCTGATTTAGCTGCCCAATCGACCATTTTCAAGTCCATGGTCATACCTGTTTTATTGCCCCTTTTATCGGTCATTAAGATGGTACTTTTACCCTCTTTAAAATTCATGATTACACGATCATTGCCTTTTTTGTTGTTTTCAAAATTCATGACGGCGGCACAATCGTAGTTTTTGTAATAATATTCTATCTGTCCATTATTTTTTGGCTTTTCTGGATAATCCATCACCAAGGTCATGCTCACAGTTGGAAATGGCTGAATGCCTGCACGATTTTTTTTATCATTAGCATCCCAAGTATCAAGTCTTTCGTCTACGGCCTTCTCTCCATTATTTCGATCCTCTTGATATTTATCTTCTTGCTTTTTTTCAATATCGTCTCTAACGGCTCTGCGCACGTAACCTCTTTGAGCGAAAGAGGTTGCTGAGATTCCTGCGCATAATAATATTAAAAGTAATTTTTTCATGATAAAAATGTTGTCTTTTATGAAAGTGTCAAATAATGATACAAAGTTGAACAAGTTTTACAAGAAACAGATACCTATTTAGTTTCTGGCTGATAAATTGCTGAATTTGGCGAATATGGATGAGTAATTGGTTGGCTTATGATTTGTCTGAAGGTGCGGCCATCATGAGTTCATAATAAAGCCTCCCCTCTCCACTGAGTCTATCCAAGTCGACTTCAATAGTTGGTAAAATATCAATGAGTGCGTTGATTCGACCTTCTAAGGATAAAAATTTATTGATGACAGCAATTCGTCTGTCTTGCAAAATACAATATCCGCTATGAAAATTTCCTTTTTCATACCGAATGATATAACCGATTTCTTCGTATAAACTCTCAATTTTCTTTAAAGTGGTAGGCGAATACTTTAAACTCATATATTTGCGTTATCTCGTTGACAAAAACTTTTGATCCAAGATGGCTAAGGTAAAACAAATCCAATTTTTACTCCTTTTTACTGTATTGAACTTATACACATTATCGGTAAAGTCGCAATATTACGAAAATGAAAACCTCTTTGTAGGTGGACTTGTAGGAGGGGGTAACTTTACACAAGTTGACGGAGACAATTTTGCAGGATATCATAAGGCTGGTTGGAATGCAGGTGCTATTTTGTATACAGGCATTGGCGAAAAAATTGCGGTGAGTTTTGAAATACTATATTCTCAAAAGGGAAGCAGAGCAGGAAATAATCAAGTACCTAAACTAGCAAACGATAGACAAACCGTAATTACAGATTATAAAATTCGTTTAAGTTATGCCGAATTTCCTTTGTTGTTGAATTATTTCGAAAAACGAAAAAGTACTTTTGGGGCTGGATTGGCTTATGGTCAATTGGTATCAAGCAGAGAAACCTATAAAGATGGTTCTGGAGCTTCGTATGAAAAAGAAGCTAAATTATTCCCCTTTAGAAAGTATGATTTAAATTTTGTCATGAGTGGAAATGCCCATGTTTGGCAAGGATTTTACTTTAATTTACGTTTTCAATATTCATTACTTTCTATTCGTAAAGCCTCTAATTATATTACGGGCAGAGAGCAACAATTCAATAATACTTGGTGTATGAGAGTAATG
>JAGNOY010000226.1 GCA_017989935.1 Chitinophagaceae bacterium | reverse complement strand
TTGCGATAAGTGGTGATTACCACACCATCTACTGAAGTGAGAACTTGTATTCCTTCCATATTTTTTAAACCTGCTTCCTTTTTGTGAAACCGTTGGATTTCTTTTTTACCAATGACGTAAAATACGACACCACGCGCATAAATTTTACGACCAAACATCAGTACTAATTCGAGCATTTGTCGAGTAATACCACGTTTATTCATGCGTACTTCCGCATGTTTGGTAATGTGGATATTTTCTAAAAAAGACGTTACGGAACTACTCATGGCAAAATCTCCAGTTGAATCTTCTAGAGAAAATGCACAAGTCGTGCCAAATTTTTTTTCATTAAAAATCAATTAGTTGTAAAATTTCAAATATTTATTTTTCAAATATAATTAATAACTTCAAATTTATTTAATTTTTTAGCCAGTTATCAAGAGTCTGCGAATTATTCAAACCTAACATTTTTGCGGCAGAGCTTTTATTACCATCGTGATAATTCAAAGCAGCTTGTATATACGCCATCTTTGTTTGCTTAATAATTTGGCATAGATTCACAGGCCCATTCAATATGGTGTTGTTGATAGCAGCGTCCGCTACAGGATCACGACGTTGAATCATCGCTTGTTGTAGATGCGTATCCGTTATTTCGGCGATATTAGGATTCCAAACAGCTGCACGAATTATCGTGTTTTTAAGTTCACGAATATTCCCAGGCCAAGTTTGCTGCTGTAAGAACTGTTGAGCGACGCGAGAAAACTTTTTTGAGATAAAGTTGGGGGAATTTTTCAAGTCGCGGTTTGTTTCTTCGAGAAGCATTTCAGCTAGTGGCAAAACATCTTCTTTACACTCATTGAGTCTAGGCAAATGAATAAGGCCGATAGCCAAGCGATAAAACAAATCTTCACGAAATAAACCATCATCGATCATTTTCAGTAAGTCTCGATGCGTCGCCGCAATTACCCTAACATCTATTGGGATAGGCTTAGTGGAGCCAACTCGCACAATCTCATTTTGTTGCAATACCCGTAGTAATTTTACTTGTGCAGACAGGGATAACTCGCCTAACTCATCTAAAAATAATGTACCACCATTTGCCGCTTCAAAATAACCTTTCCGCTCTCTATCTGCTCCAGTAAATGCTCCAGACGTATGGCCAAATAACTCTGCATCTATAAGTGACTCAGGAATTGCGCCACAATTAACAGCAATAAGTGGCTTACTAGAGCGTGTGCTAGCTTTGTGTATTGCATTAGCCAGCACTTCTTTACCTGTTCCTGTCTGCCCCTGAATAATAAGAGGAACATTACAAGGAGCTACTAATTGCGCCAGACTAACCGCCAACTTCATTGCTTCTGACTTAGCAGGAATAAGCTCAAAATGGGGGTCTGTTTGTAGAATTTGACTGTGTAACCGTATTAACTTTCGATCATATTTTTCTTTCAATGAAATATGATAAGGTAATTCAATGCGTTCAACACCTCGCTCTTTTGAGCTTTGCATCAAAATGGCATCATAAACTCCTGTTCCTAACAGTAGCCATGTCGCACTCATGGCAGGTGTTCCAGATGTCATATTTAAATATAGTTGATTATTCTCATAATCTAGTTTTTTGATTAATTTGTCGGCAGCTTGATAAATAAACTTATAATCAGTCGGATTTTCATTGTCAGTGTCGTAATGAATTTGTATGACAACTTTACGATTAGATTGCGTTAGATGTTGACCCAACCAAGTTTCAAAGTTTTTTGTTTGCTCGTTTTTTCGATTACTAAGGAGATGAACTTCTTGGAATGTTATCTTTGACCACGTCAAAATAGACGTAATTGCACCATACAGCTCTCCGAGTTTCTTTAAAGGATCTCGTAAATCATAGTCACCAATCCATGACAGCAAAATATTTTTTTTATTCATAATTACAACTATTTTGAATATAGCAAAAGAAGTGACTTTCAGGAGCCTATAACACTTTCGTGATTGCCCCATTCATAAATCAGATAGTTGGAGCAGCAACTATCAAATCACCGTAGGTGTTATATCAGCTATTGCTACTTCACTCATTAAATTTTTCCATTTTTTCAATGCACACAAAATATTGAATGTATTTTATACCTACCGCATTAAATATTGTAATTTCAACCAGCATCATGCACAGTAAATGCTCGAAAAATTCACTATCATTTTCTTCATTAGTACATCTTTTTCAAACGGGCATTTTCCGTTTCCAGTTCTTTTAGCCGAGCCATCATGGAGGTATCCATACCATCAAATCTTGACCACCACTTGTAGAAAGTCGCTGAGCTGATGCCGCTCTGGCGCAGGTGTCCCTGCTTCAGATTGTTTAAGAATAGCGATGATTTGGCTGTCACTAAATCTCGATGTCTTCATGCAAAATCTCCTGCGTTTATCTTACGAGAAAATTCTACTTTTCAAAGCGGTTATTATTAGGGATGATTACCAGTGGATAAAAATGGTTGGCTATAATCGAGAAGCGATAGCCAAAAGTTTTTATTTCGTTTAAGCGACTTGTTATGTGTACTCATTGAATAGGAGTGACCTTAATTCGATCAAAGCTCCAATTTTCAATAGCAAATATTAAAAGCTTAGCTTGCCTTTCATCAATAGATTCACTTTTCCAAATAGGTAAATCATTTTCAGTTTTGGCAAACTTTATAATTTCAGCTTGTTGATTTAGTCGTGGGTTCGTTTTATATGTGGCAAGCTTTTCACTGAATGGCTTATTACCGATTGAAGCATTATGAGACCCCGAAATAAGCATTAAATTCCCCATAGAATTTAACTTTTGAGCAGTAAATTCATCAGAATATTGATTATTAGCGTCAACTTCATATCCTGTTTCAATTGGTTCACCATTTGTAGGGTTTTGTGGTGAAATATGCTCTATTTGCTCATTTTCAATTGAAAATATTCTAATGCTGTAGCCTTTGTTTTGGATATAGTTTTCATACCTCCAAAGCATGTAATTCAGTACATTATTCCCATACATAGAACCATTTAAATAATTTTTGGTATTCGAGTCTCCCCAGTACCAAGACTCATTAAGCTTATTATGTACCTTTTCAAGTAAATCTGGCAAATCACCATTGAATGATAATAAAATTAAATTTAACCTTTCTTGTATATTTGCTCTACTATTTATTAACCTTGCCCTGAAGGTAATAACTTCTAAAACATTAAAAAGCTGATTTAATTTGGTCTCATCTTCAACAAAATACTTATACCCTTTTATAATAAAAGGGTATATGAATGCGGGAGTTCCTAGTTGATTAAGTCTTTGTGCAAATAAGTCATTTGACATTTCGAATTTCTTTACATTTGAAAAAGTAGTGTGCAACTCTTCGACATAAGACTTTATCCATTCGATCTTATTATCTGAACTCTTAAAGTCATCTTTTACATCATCTAATGTACGATAAGCAAAACCTTTTATGTACGCATTATTATGATAAATTAAGATACTATCTTCATTGATCTTTTTTAGATCATTTATAATTAAGTAAATAAGCTTGAAAATATTTGAAATACTTTCTATATTCACTTCAACTTCTTTAGGTGTACTGTAAACATACATTTGGTACATGAAATAAGATTTAATCTTTTCCATGTTGGTTAATTCCTTACCTCTATTGTTTTCTAACTCAAACATCAAAGCTGAATCTTTTTTCCCTTCTAATTCAATAATAGTTAAACCTGTATTCTCCGTTTTATCTAAAATCTCAAGTAATTTTAAAGAATCTATCTTATCCAGTTCTTTTTCAAAATATTCTTTTGCGGACTTTATTCTTTTTTGTGATGGAGTTCCTACCGAAAAATTATTTTTATTATCAATTATTAGTGCATCGAAGCATGCTCTATCGTATTCAACAGGCCGTAGCTTTATATTTCCACTATTTTTAAAATAGATACTTTCTTTTCCAACATAATCAAAGTTACTTAATACGGGATCATTAATTCTATTTTTTAATACATTCAGCATTGATCTCATAAATATTGTTAATGTAGTAATGCGTTGCTGACCATCAATTACTTCATACTTTTTATTTTTACTAATTACTTCTAATAATAAATTACCAAAGAAATAATTATTATGCCCTTGTACTTGTTCCAATAAATCATCCAAAAAAGTTTTCCAATTTTGCTTTTCCCAAGAGTATGCTCTTTGATAAACAGGGATTTCATATGATTTTTGCGAACTATCAAATAACCCTAAGACTGTATTTGGAATAAATTGCATTGAGACTCCTTTGCTGAGCTAAATACTGACACATAACCACTCGCTTAACGTGCAAGTACCCACAACAAAATTAAAAACTGAGATTACCTCAGAACCATAAAAATTAACAACATAATCGGCTGGGTACTTGTCGCAGTTGAATACTGTCATGGTTTCCTCCTGCCCTCAAAACTCGCATAATCGCGAGGCTGAGTGGCAGAAAATATATAACGCCCTCATACAGGGTCAGGAGAAAACCATGAACAAGATTACTCGAATCGGTCTCGATA
>JAGNOY010000225.1 GCA_017989935.1 Chitinophagaceae bacterium | reverse complement strand
AACCATGGCAATTTTTATAAAGCCTATTTAGGTTTAGCTGAAGGAGAAAAAGCAAGTAGTGGTGATAATTTGAACTTCTTTATGAAGTATCAAGTCAACCAAATGTGGTGGAGATATTTCTGTTGGAATTATATCGGTCGCCAAAATGATATTCAAAATATTATGGGCGAGCCAGATCATGGTAACTGGCTATCTGGGATTAAGCCAATTGACGGATTGTTTTTTGGAGACAATGATAAACTTCCAGATGCGTACAAGCATAACAGAGCGCGTAATGAGCTTTATTTCTTGCCATTTATTTTAGGCTTGCTTGGATTATTTTATCAATATAAAAATGATCGTAAGAATACCTTTATTGTAACCTTATTATTCTTCTTTACTGGATTAGCTATTGTAATTTATTTGAACAATACACCGATGCAACCAAGAGAAAGAGATTATGCCTATGCGGGATCTACATATGCCTTCGCTATTTGGATAGGTCTAGGGGTGCTCATGGTGGCAGATTGGTTCAAGAAATTAAAATTAGGAGCCATGTCGCCTGTAGCCGCAAGTGTGTTATGTTTGGTGGCTGTGCCTATGTTGATGGCTTCGAAGGAATGGGATGATCATGATCGTTCGAAAAAAACTCTACCTTTAGCTACAGCTAAGAATTTTTTAAATTCATGTGAACCGAATGCTATCTTATTTACAGAAGGAGATAATGATACTTATCCATTATGGTATGCGCAAGAGATTGATGGTTATAGAACTGATGTAAGAATTATCAATATTAGTTTGTTGGGTATTGATTGGTATATCGATCAATTAGGATATGCAGTAAATAAAAGCGGCAGAATTCCTTTGATTTGGAAGCCAGAACAATATCGTGGTGAAAAGCGAAACTATATGCGCTACAATGCCAATCCATCTTTAGCTCAGGATAAATATTATGACCTGAAAGAGATTTTAGAATTTGTAGGGGATGATAAACAAGCTGGTGCCCTTGAAGGCGGAGGAGCTGCGAACTATTTCCCTGTGAATAAATTTTCAATTCCTGTAGACAAGGATTTAGTTATTAAAAATAAAGTATTGGCACCTGGAGATACTTCCACAATTGCAGATAAAGTACTTTTATCCATGCCAAAAAATGTGGCTTACAAGAATGATTTGGCCATATTAAATATTTTAGCTGCCAATGCATTTAAGCGCCCAATTTATTTTGCAAACTCAATTGATCCAGATCATTACGAAGGACTTCAAGAATTTTTGCAATTAGAAGGATTAGCCTTTAAGTTAGTACCTGTGCGTACACCGGGGTCTACAGTTAATACGCCTTTGAGAATTAATTATGAAAAATGTAAGGATTTAATTTTAAATAAATTTGAATTCGGGGGCGTAGAAAATGGCGTGTATACCGACCAAACAAATAGAAGAATGGTATCCTCTCCGAAGATGTTGGCTTTACAAGTTGCTCAGCAATTAATAAAGAATAATCGAAAAGAAGAAGCTATGCAATTGATCAAGCATATTCTTAAAAAGGTTTCTGAAAAATCTGTACCTTATGTCATGTCGCGTGAAGATAATTCGATGATTTTTATTACAGATGTTTGTATTCAAGCTGGCGATAAAGAGATGGCTAAAATGTTGTTAGATAAATTGATGAAATTTACCGAAGGAGAAATTTCTTATCGTAATTCATTAAGTGCTGATCAAAAACCAAGCAAAGATGATGATATCGAAATGGATTTAACAGCCATGAATTATTTAGCCAATCAGGCAAATACACATGGAATGACTGATTTAGGAAAAGCCATCGGAGATAATACCAATCGATTAGCTTCGCAAGAACCCTCCATGCAACAAAGAAGACAATAATGTACACAGCAAGCATTCAAGAACATAGTTTTCAGGTAGAAGAAAAGAACAATGAATTTGTAGGTATAGATAACTTACAAGTTGAAGCAGGCCCCCAAGGTGGATATATTTGCCAGTGGAAAGGCAAAACCGTTGTGGCAGATTTAGTAAGCCTAGATAAAGAAAGCAAACAAATCGTCATTCGCATTGAAGGCAAAAAGTATCAGATTCAAATTAAAGAACCTATTGATATTTTTTTAGATAAGTTAGGCATGAATCTTAGTACGGCAAAGAAATTGCATCAATTGAAATCGCCTATGCCAGGGTTGGTGCTTAAACTTTTAGTCAAAGAAGGTGATGAAGTAAAAGCTGGCGATCCTTTATTGGTTTTAGAGGCTATGAAAATGGAAAATGTATTCAAAGCAACAGGGAATGCTGTGGTGAAGTCTATCAAGGTCAAGGAAAGACAAGCCGTTGAGAAAGGTGAAGAACTCATTGCCTTCGCATAAATAAATGTACAACATGAAAAAATTAGCGAATTGTTTATTGGCTGCAATCATTTGCTTGGTCTTGATAATAGGAATTGGTCAAGTTGCGCATGCACAAGCTGTTTCATATATTTATATTGAAGGTGTTCAAGGTATTCCGTTCAAAATTTCTTTGAATCAGGTCGAGAAAAACATACTAGGCAAAAATTATATATTATTACCTACGAACCAAGTAGGAGAAAACAAGGTTGAAATTCGGTTTAATGGCGATCTATATCCCGCTCAAGAATTTGTGATTGATGTAAGAGAGCATGCTTCTTACGGTTACAAATTAGCGAAAGCGGGTGATCAAAGATTTTATTTAATTGATTTGATTAATAATGGAAAAATTATTGAAACAAATTCAAATGTGAATATTGGTTTAACTACAGAGCTCAATCATCTAAATTTTGATCAAGCAAGTAAACTGACGGGCACAAAAAGCAAGAAGGATAAAAAACAACAATTAAAACCAGCAACAGAAGTTGAACAAGCTAATTTGCCCAAGGAGAATCAAGAGGCGATTGAATTAAATATTTCTAAAAAAGAAAAAAGAAGGCAAGAGAAGTTAGCCGAAGCAAAAGTTGCCCAAGCAGAGGCTGATAAATTAGCTTTAGAAAAAGCCGCAAAACAAGTTGAGAAGGATAAGCAAAGGCAAGAAAAAGCAAATAATCCTGAGCCTTCAGCTAAAGAGAAAAAAAGGAAGCAGAAAGAAGAAGCGCTTGCGGCTGAAAGCCTTGCTAAGCAACAAGAAGAAGCAAGTAAAGAAGAAAAACTAGGGGTGATAGAAGTAATCAAGTCTAAAGAAAGTAAAGAGACTGAATTGGTCAATGAAAAAGTATCTCAAAGTACAACCAAAGCTTCCCATTGTCCAACCAATGCATCTGATAATGAGGTCAATTATTTTTTAGATAAATTGAATCAGAAATCAGATGATGAGGCTAAAATCATATTGATCAAGAAAAAGATTTTTACAGGTTGTTTAACAGCTGCACAGTTGAATGTACTTGCCGAATCTTTAGATACACAATATGGTCGTTTTACCTTGGTAAAATTTCTGAAAACTGAGATATCTAATCCCGAAGATTTAATCATGCTTGAGCCTTTGTTTAAGTACGAATCTTATAGAAGTAAATTGCGTAAACTTGCCAGCGAGTAATTTCTAATTTCAAGGTAATTTATTGAAATATTTTATATGAAGGCATTGTTAGATTTTAATGTAGATTATGTGCTTGAAGATGAACGTGTATTGCTTAGGCCACTTGCTGTAGAAGATATTGATCATTTATTGCATTTTTCATTGAATGAACCAGAGATTTGGACTTACTCTCAAGTAAGAGCTGGCGGAGGAAAAGATCAAATGGCTCAGTATATTCAAATGGCACTTGATGCAAGAAAAGCGGATAAAGAATATGCATTTGTTGTATGGGATAAACTTAAACAGGCTTATGCAGGAAGTACAAGATTTTACGACATTCAATTGAATCAAGATACTTTGCAACTTGGCTACACTTGGTATGGGAAAGATTTTCAACGAACAGGTTTGAATAGGCATTGTAAATTTTTGATGTTGCAATTTGCTTTTGAGCAGCAAGGTTTTAAACGAGTTGAATTTCGTGCAGATTTTGAGAATAAGAAAAGTATCACCGCCATGAAAAAAATTGGTTGCATCGAAGAAGGTGTGCTCAGAAATCATTCATACAGATATGACGGTACACGTAGAGATTCCATCGTGTTGAGTATTTTGGAGCATGAATGGCATGCAGGCGTTAAAGAAAATTTGAAGGCACTCATCCGACAATAAAATACTTCCTTGATTTTATTTATTTGGGCGGCACACAGGCTATTCGTTCCAAGTCCTCTCACGCCAGAGCGCATGATGCGGGCTTTCCACTACTATCCTTGCCGCAATACAAACTTACATTTCATCGAGTGAATTTATTTCTCTGATTCATTTGAATGATCAATTGGAGCTAAAAGAAATGTTGAGCTATCATTTTGTTTAATTTGATCTGGAGGTTTTGATGTGGCTTTACCTTTGCCAATAAGTTGTGCTTCGTTTTTCGAAGTAGGTTTGACAGCTGTAGCAGGCGGCATTTTCGGAGGTATAGGCGCAGCAGCTTTGGCAATAATCGTGGGTACGTGTTGAATCTTAG
>JAGNOY010000224.1 GCA_017989935.1 Chitinophagaceae bacterium | reverse complement strand
GGATGTTCGCATTGGTGAAAAGAGGTGAATTATTTGTTGAAAATTACAAGAAGAGCGCATGAAAAATAAAATTAGAAAAAAAAGAAAGTGAAATTTGGAGAATTCATTAACCTAGAATACAATCCCTGCCTGAAAGAAACACCTGTAGTTAAATTAAAATAAAACCACCAAAACAAATTTCTTGCTTAGGTGGTTTAAAAAAACAACAAATCATTTCTAAATAAAGCTCAAAGAATAAAAATGAACATCGATTAAAAACTAAAATGTTTATCCGTTAAGTTACCTAACAAAACTAATAATCTCAGATGTCAACTATGTTATACCAAGATATTACAAAAAATCTTCATAGAATATACGGCCTTAGATTCGAGGCAGCTAAAAATATTGAAATCGAAGCCAAACTTTTATCCACTGTTTGAGCACAAACGAAAGTTACTATATGGCGAATATCTTCATGTGCGAGTTTGGATAAAAGTGGCGTAGATGAAATTATTTTTATGCCAAGAATCTTCAGCCTTGATTTTTTGCTCAACTTTTGCATCATGGCAAAAGTGGAAAAACAATCGGTAACTTTGCGGATAATCATAAAAACTAATCAACAATCATTGGAATGGTTTGTGGCTTACTTTGCTTTGCATGTTGTATGCGTAAATAATAAATTCCTGTTGCCAAATGCTTAGGAATTTCAATAGACGTACTTGAGCTTGAAGTTCTCTTCATCAAAGGATTAAACAATTTACCCTCTATACTAATTAAGCTTAACTTTGAATCCAGACTTAAATTCGTAACATGTAACACACTACCACGTTTAACTGGGTTTGGATAAATACCACTTTGCTCTTCTTCACTTATGTTTTTTACGGTTAAAGGTGTAAGCCCTGGCCATTTGTATTTGAAAATTCCATAGTTAGAATAAGTGACTGGTTGTTTGGCCGCAGATACAAAGAGAGCCGTTTCATTCGCATTCCAAATTCCATCAAATATGCTCGAAGGATTTACATACACATCGGGTACGATTGGTTGAGTGACGAGTAATCCATTTGTACCAAAGCTACTATCAACAACACCTTGTGCTTTAATTCGAATAAATTCAATTTTTTGATCCGTCCCATATTGTTTATAGTACGTCAGCAACATACTATTATCGCTTTTGTAAATAATATTAAAGTTTACTTGTGTGGGCACATCTAAGGTTAGCAATCCATTCACCCCGAAATTTGTGTCCATACTTCCATCAACTTTATGCTTCACAAATTTTACAAGAGAATTTGTAGTCCCATAAGAAGTGGTATAAAACAATGCAGATCCATCAGGCAAAATTTTTGACCACGTCCCAGTTTCAAGAAACAACACATCATAATTTACCTGATAATTTGAAATACCATTTGTGGCAAAGGATGAATCAAAAGTCCCATCTTGTTTTACTGCAAAATCGAAAAATGATTTGTCTAAATTATGGTATGCACCTACAGCTCGTACAGAACCATTCGGCATAAAGGCTAAGTCTCTGAGACGCCCATGAGGATACAAGGCTCCAGGTGCCATTACTTGCGCACTTTTAAGTAAATATCCTGTAGCATTAAAACTCAAATCTCTTGTACCATTGGCTTTATACTTGCTAATAAACCATTTTCCTTTGCCAGCGGGGCAAGTGCTATGGCCCTTTTCATAAGCTTCTCCTCCCACAAAAAATTCTGTATTTTCACTCTTATTAACTAAAAGCGAAAATGGATTAAATTCATAATTTACATCAGGATTATCTTTTAAATATCCTGTGCCATTAAAATTAGTATTTACACTACCATCAGCATTAAATGAAGTCAATACTATGGAATAGGGCATTGAATCATAATTTGTAACAAAGATGGCTAGCTTTGACAAAATCATTATTTTCCCATTATCATATTCTTCAATATCATACAAACTATGCATGTTACCTGCTTCTAGATCTAAAGCAGGATTGCTAGCAATGCCGTTAGTTCCGAAACTTGTAATTAATTGACCAGTCGAATTATACTTCCATACTCTAATCTCCGCATCATGAGTACCTACAGCCAAAATATCGCCATTACTCAATTCTTTAATTCGTTGAGCAAATGTGGCTATGCCTTGATAGTTTGTGATGAAGTAACCATTTTGTCCAAAGGTCGAATCTGGCACCAATTGCGCCTTACTTTGTAATGAAAATAGGCACAATATAAAAATGGCTATACTTAATACTACTTTTCTCATAATTTATATTTTTCTGTGGGCAAAGACGCGGACTCTTATAGAATAGTTTGGAGAATAGCCCATTTACATTCTGCAACAAATTGGAATTTCTATAGTTTGTTAATTAGGCACTAGACACAAAGAATATTGCTTCAAATATAAAATTATTAGACATATTCGAAATTTTGTAAATTTGTAAGGTGAGACAGAGATTATATATTGACACATCAGTATTTGGCGGCTATTACGACATTGAGTTTGCAGAATTTACAGTACCCTTATTTGAAAGACTTCTCGAAGGTGAATTTATACTTCTTTTTTCTTCTGTGACTCAAGATGAACTAGAGAATGCTCCCGAGAATGTTAAACAGCTGGTTCGTAATTTAAAAGTTGAACTTACAGAATATGTTGACACAACTGATGAAGTTGTTGAGCTTGCAACTCAGTATATTTCAGAAAGAGTCGTTGGACAGACTAGTTATGCTGACTGTTTGCATATTGCCTTAGCAACAATTTATAGAGCTGATTATCTGATAAGTTGGAATTTTAAACATATAGTAAATGTCCAGAGAATAAGAGGTTACAATTCCATCAATATAAAAAGCGGATATAAACAATTAGAAATTCGTTCACCAAGAGAATTTATGAACTATGACAACGACAACAGATAAACAATTTGATGCTGTGAAATTTATGCGTCAACAAAGAGAAAAATTAAGTGAGAAATTGTCTAAAATGACAAAGAAAGAAATAGTTGAGTATTTCAAGAAACGAAAGCTAGAATCTCATGTGAAGCCCATTGCCTAACATTGTTTTGCATAGGAGTGTCTTTTGTACTAAATTTTTATACGAGTACTTTCAATTTCCACCAAGCGCAAAGCCAAGGCCTGAAATTTTTACCGCATGAAGAAAATCTCAACTGTAAAGAAATTTATTTGAACTTCTTCTTTTATTTCTGAAGAACAATACAATCAATGACATGTTGTTGTGGCAACGATTGTAGTGGATACCCCGCATTCCGAGAGGCTACACGGAATTGCATTTTATTTTAAACTTGATAGCCGATTCGGAAGAGGAGTAGTAGCGAAAAGCGTGTGTGCCACCCAAATAAAAAATCATTTTAATAAACTACATTTTCATTTCTCGTTTCAATTGCCTTTCTGCATCTTTTGCCTTGATAGAATCTCTTTTATCATGCACTTTTTTACCTCTTGCTAAGGCGATATCGATTTTAGCATAACCACTTTCACTTAAAAAAATTCGCAAGGGAATGATGGTGAATCCTTTTTCTTTGGTTTTCGTTTCTAGCTTTTTAATTTCTTTACGAGTAAGCAACAATTTACGATCGCGAATAGGTTCATGATTGTGCGCGGTGCCATGAGTATACTCTGCAATATGCAAACTTTTAATCCATAACTCACCTTCATGTAACAGGCAATAACTATCATTAAAACTAGCTTTGCCTTGTCGCAATGATTTTATTTCAGTGCCAAGCAATACCATGCCCGCACTAAATTTTTGTTCAATAGCAAAATGAAAAGTAGCCGAACGGTTTGAGATTTCCTTCATGAGTGGTCAAATTTAAGCCTTTGCAAGCGAGTTCATCAAGGCTAATCTTTACAATACATTTTTATTGTTGAAAGAAATCTATGGTATCTGATAATTTTTGTTTCAATTCTTTTCTATCTACAATAAAATCTAAGAAGCCATGTTCTAATAAAAATTCTGAACGTTGAAAACCTTCAGGTAAATCTTTTTTAATTGTTTCTTTGATGACTCTTGGTCCTGCGAAGCCAATTAAAGCACCAGGTTCAGCGATATTCAAGTCGCCTAACATGGCATAGGATGCTGTAACACCACCTGTTGTTGGGTCGGTCATTAAGGAAATATAAGGCAATTTAGCTTTAGCTAATAAAGTAAGTTTGGCTGAAGTTTTTGCCATTTGCATCAAAGAAAAAGCACTTTCCATCATACGGGCGCCACCTGATTTGGAGATGATCATAAAAGGAAGTTTATGTTCGATGGCATAATCAATGGCTCGAGAAATTTTTTCACCTACTACGCTTCCCATGCTACCTCCAATAAAACTAAAATTCATTGCAGCTGTTACCATGGGTTTTCCGAAAATGGTACCAACACCTACTGTGAGTGCATCTTTTAATCCTGTTGATTTTCTGGCTTCCACTAACCTATCTTTATATGGCTTTAGATCTACGAAACCCAATTTATCTGTAGCGATAATATTTTCAAATAACAATTCGACTTCACCTTCGTCGTAGATGACATCGAAATACTCTGCAGCATCGAT
>JAGNOY010000223.1 GCA_017989935.1 Chitinophagaceae bacterium | reverse complement strand
CTACTGAAGAGAATGGTACCGAAATATTTTTCGTACCTGATGATACAGTCTTTAAACATTATAATTTCATCTCAGAATATATCGATAACCGAATTTGGAATTATTGTTACTTGAATGCAGGTTTAGTGATTAATTTCAATAGCAAGCGATATGTGTCCAAAAACGGCTTGCTCGATTTATTAGAAAGAAAAACCAATGTCGAAGATATTCGTTATCCTATCATTCATCTCAAAGGAAACGATGTTGAATTAGCCCTCACTCATAGTGGCGATTATGGCGAAGAAATTTATTCATTCGTCAATGGACAACATACCACTCAAGGAGGTACACACCAACAAGCATTTCGCGAAGCTTTTGTAAAAACCATACGAGATTTTTATAAGAAAGATTACGAGGCTGGTGATATCCGTCAAAGTATTGTAGCTGCCATTAGTATTCGTGTAGTTGAACCCGTGTTTGAAAGTCAAACCAAAACCAAATTGGGGAGCATCAACATGGATACAAATGGTCCATCGGTGAAAAGTTTTATGATGGATTTCTTATCTAAAGAATTAGATAATTATTTGCATAGAAATCCTACCGTAGCTGAACAGCTCAAGAAAAGAATCGAGCAGAGTGAGCATGAAAGAAAGGAGTTAAGTGGCATTAAAAAAATTGCCAACGAAAGAGCTAAAAAAGCAAACTTGCATAATCGTAAATTACGCGATTGTAAGTATCACTTAGACGAACAATTTGAAGGCAAGAATAAATTGATCATGGAGACTAAAAAATTAGAATCCACCATATTTATTACCGAAGGAGATAGTGCAAGTGGTTCAATTACCAAATCACGTAATGTAGAAACTCAAGCCGTGTTTAGCTTAAAAGGTAAGCCCTTAAACTGCTTTGGCATGAGTAAGAAAATTGTGTATGAAAATGAAGAAATGAATCTCTTACAACATGCCCTCAATATCGAACAAGGCATAGAAGGTTTGAGATATAACAATATTGTGATTGCCACAGATGCCGATGTCGATGGTATGCATATTCGTTTGCTCATCATGACTTTCTTCTTGCAATTTTTTCCTGATTTAGTCAGAAACGGACATATCTATATTTTAGAAACGCCTTTATTTAGAGTGAGAGATAAAAAGGAAACTTTTTATTGTTACTCGGAAACAGAAAAGAAAGCGGCGATCAAGAAATTATCAGGCAAGCCCGAGATCACACGATTTAAAGGCTTGGGTGAAATTTCACCGGCTGAATTTGCTGAATTTATCGGTGAAAATATTCGCAAGGAACCTGTATTGCTCAATGCAGAGGCACACATTCACAAATTGCTCGAATATTATATGGGCAAAAATACCATGCAGCGTCAAGAGTTTATTATCAATAACCTCAGATTAGAAATTGATGCCGTCGAAGAAATTGAAGAATTAATTAAACAAGCGTAGAAATTATTTTATGATACATATTATTACAGGCGAAGAAGCAGCGAAAAACTTAGCAGCAGCTTTTGAATTAGACGAAAATTTACAAGGTGAAATCATTGTACTTAAAGATCATTTAGGGGTAGGACCATTGTCTTCTTCGAATGAGTCTGAAGATATCAATCACGATACTTTACGTGCTGCATTTTGGAATACCATATCACCGCAACCCGAACCATGGATCATGTCTGATGAAGCGAATATTCTTTCATCATTGACCAAAGCATTGGAAGAAGAAGAACCTTGTTGTTTTTGGTTAGCACCCAATGTAACTGATGTATGTGCCTATTTATGGTTATTGCCTTTGTTCAAAAAGCATCCGTCTGTGTTACATACCATCAATGTAATTGGCTTACCCTTTTTAAATGAAAAAGGACAAATGTTTTATCCAAATACTTTTGCTCAAATTCCACCCAAGGAGTTTGTAAAAACAAAAAGATTATTGAAAGAAGTGTCCCCAGCAGAGTACGAAGTTGAAGGCGATGAATGGGCAAGGTTACAAGCCGAGCAAACATGGGTGCGTGCACACGAAGGTGGCAAGAAAGTAGCTTCTAAAGAAAATACTTTTGTAGATGGTCAATTAAAAGCTTTTCTCAGTGCTGAATTTCAAAAGGCACATAAAGTGGTCAATGAGGCTTTTAAGAAAAGTACACAAACCATTCCCGCTGCATTTTTCGAATATCGATTGCGCAAACTTATTGAAGCAGAAGCTATCAGTGTGCAAGGCGATTTAACGAAAACGAGTAGAGATTTTGAAGTGAAAAAGATTGGCGAATCAGTTCCTGAAAATACTGAGGAAGTGGCTGTATAGGATTTATATCTTGTATGTAGTAGCGCTATACATTAATCAATAGATTGGCTGTTGTGTATGTTGTAAATTAAACATTGGCTGCCATGGATCATTGAAATGATTCACTTATCGAAGAAATATAAAACAATACCATTTGCCAATGGATGACCTATTCACTTTTTTAATTTTCAGGGAAAATAGAATTTATTCTCTACATCAATCGATGGTTTATTTTTTTTGTTGTCTTTATTGTTTAGTGGTTTTACGCGTGAGGGATAGCAACGGAAAGCCCGCATCACGCGCTCTGGCGTGAGAGGACTTGCAGTGGATAGACCGGCCTCATTGGCTTAAACATACATAATCGGTTACATGAAATTTGCTGAGCCAATGAAGGCACGCCCAAAAGAGATTCTTATTTTTTACTAATTTTTTTGATGACTTTTTTATTGCCTATGCTTAATTCCGCTAAGTATAATCCAGCTGGTAAAGAATTGATGTCAAATTGCTGTGAGGTCTGGGTAATGAAATGTTGAGTAAACATTTTTCGTCCGCAGATATCGAGTAAAGTAAGATTTGCTTCTTGTGTTTGAATAGGTTCGTTAAGTATAAGTTGAATGAATTGACTAGTTGGATTAGGGAAAAATGCACAATTAATTTCCTGATCAGGTTGATAAGGTAAACCTAAGGGCACATCTAACACTTGTTTGTAATACGAAACGCCTCCTAAATCATTACCCACAACCATATCATATTTGCCATCTCCATCAATGTCGGCAATGGCAGGCACAGAACGTCCTGTAGTTTGTAGCAACGAATAATTAGAATCTAATTTATTAAAGGAACCAAAATTGTTTTTAATCGAATCATATCTTTCCAAGGTGCCATCTATATTTCCAATGACTAAAAATTCTTTGCCTGTATTATCCATTTTGCCGTAAAAGGGTGCTGCATAACCGTAAAATTGTCCGTCTGCACCGGCTTTGAAATTACCAATCGAAATTGTTTTGAGGGCAAGCTTTTTAATATTATTGCTGCTGGTATCTTCATAGTAGGCTAAGGTGCCAGCTTTATTGCCTATGAGTAAATCTGTTTTTCCATCTTCGTTGAAATCAAATACAACAGGCATGCTATAGCTTGTAACTGTAATATTGGGGATGCTATCTGTGAGGTAAAGAAAATTTGGTGCTACAGTATTTGAGCTGGTGAAATTTTTAAATACGGCGATACTTCCATGTGTATTGCCCATCACTAAATCATCTACGCCGTCGCCAGTAACATCGCCAAAGGTTGGGAAAAGTCCTTTCAGATTTTGGCTACTTAAATTTAAAAAATCTTTGCTAATTAATTCAAAACTGATAATACCGAGAGTGCTAGTATTTCTATAGTAGGCAAGTTTGCTTGTCATGGTTTTAGTTTGGTTGTCTAAATAACCTTCAGTGCCTATAAATAAATCTTTTTTACCATCTTTATCAAAATCAAAAAAAGTAGGGTAGCTATTAGAACCTACATCTATCATATCGGGGGTTAATAGTGTGTCGTGTTGGTGTACAAAATTAGGGGAGAGGTCTGTACCTGTATTTTTGTAGAAGGAAACGGCCTGATAATTGGCAGAATTTAAGTTTTCGAAATGCACGCTGAAAAGTAAATCTTTATCGCCATCATGATCAATATCTAAATGTGCTGGTACTGGCCATGTAGGCATTTGAACTTGATGTCCGTTTTTGTTGTATAAGGTATCTTGATCTATAATCACATCAGCACTTAAAGTGGAGGCGCCATTATACAAGACTTGCACATCATCAAAAGAAATATTGCCGCCAACCATATCAATATCTTGATCACCATCTATATCGAAATGCACAATACAATTGCCGGTATGTCTTGTTTTTTTATTAGATCCTTCGCTGCCTTTACAAGTAATGCCGGTTGAAACTTCACGATTAATACCTTGATAAAATTTTCCCCAGCATTTTTCGAAGTAGGTCATTTTCATGGTATCGCAAGGAAGTCCATCTTCCATGGCCATATTTCTGTAGTAAACCAAATTGGCGCCTAAAACATCAAAAGCCAATACATCAATATCACCATCATGATCTATATCTAAAATACTTGGTACATCACTAGGTTGTACATAAACATTCACAGGTCCATTAAATCCAGGGAAGAAAAGGTCTTTGTAGAAAGTGAATTTGAGTTCATTATTTTGGTAGTAGCCCTTATACACAGCCACGCCATACACGCCTTTGTGAAATAAATCGGTGATGCCATCACAATTATAA
>JAGNOY010000222.1 GCA_017989935.1 Chitinophagaceae bacterium | reverse complement strand
TTGCTAAAGATGAAGATTTATTTTGAAAGATTAAGCCTTTTTGGTAAGGTGAGATTTGATCTAACTGTTGATTTTTTAATAGAAACTCAGCAGCAAGAAAACCGAACTTGCTCAAGGTATCCATTTTGTAAAATTTAGGGTAATTTACTTCGAGGAGTAAATAAGCTTCTTGTAAAAATTCTGTCAAGTTTCCGTTGGACGTGAAAATGCATTGGTTACCCAGATAGATTGACTGATTTTTTATAAGCACATATTCAACCAAATGAAATGGTTCTAACTGCGATGCATTCATAAATGTAAAACTAAGGCTTGATCCTTATATTTAGAACTATTTTATGCTTGCAAAACTGGGCTTCCTTGTGTTTGCTTGATGAAATTTGCCAAGGTTCTAACTTGTTTGGTATGATTTCTTACAAATGGATTGTTTTCGTCCCAAACATAACCTGCCAATACAGAACAAATTTGTTTGCGCATATCATCATTTTGATCCTTAGAAAAGAAAATGGTATGCAAATCGCCATCATACCAACCCATTACAAATGTTCTAAAAACATTCACACCTTGCATACAAGGTTCCATATATTGTTTTTCCCAATCTACTGGTTTTCCTGATAATTTGTCTATCACTAAATGAGCTGCATTTTGTGCAGAAACGCTCGCTAAGGTTACACCGCTTGAAAACATGGGATCTAAAAACTCAGTTACATTTCCCGTCAAGACAAAGCCGTTTCCATAGAATTTATCTGTGGTTACACTCCATCCTTTAAGTTCTTTGGGTTCAAAAGCCATTTCGCAATCTCCAAATCGTTCTCTTAATTCGTCATGAGAATTCACTGCAAATTTCATTTTTTCTGTAGGATTTCCAGTAAGGGTTTCGAAAAAATCTGGGAACCCCACAAACCCTAAAGACGTGATACCATTGCTGAATGGGATACACCAAACCCATGTAGTTTTGTTGTAAACATAGATGGTAATTCTGTTTGGTTCTTGTGCAACTGTTGCCCTGTTTTTATCGATATAATGAGTAAATAAAGTTTCTCTCGTGGGTAAATTGCTATTTTTTTCTAATCCGAATAATCTAGGAATCACGCGTCCATAACCACTTCCGTCAATGATAAATCTTGCTTCGATTTGTTCTTCTGTGCCATCTACATTTTTTACAGTGGTTACGGAAGATTCGTCTTCATTGATTTTTACGTCAGTGACTTCAGTTTCGTATTTGACTAAAATGCCCATTTTTTCGCATTCGTCTGCTAATGTTTTATCAAAATCCCCTCTAGGAACTTGCCATGTCCAGTCGTAATTGCCGGAAAATTTTTCACTGAAATTGAAATCACAGATGTCTTTATTGTCCATAACGAATTTGGCTCCAAATTTTTCTTGAAATCCTTTGCTTTTCACAGCATCCAAAAATCCAGCTTCTTCGAGTGCCTCCATGCATCTTGGTAGCAGACTTTCTCCAATCACAAATCTTGGGAAGGTGAGTTTTTCGACAATGGTGACATCATAACCGGCTTTTTTAATAATTGCAGCGGCAATGGTTCCAGAAGGGCCAGCACCAATCACTAATACATCTGTCTTTTTCATATTCTATGGAATTTGACCAAAAGTAAAAAATAAAAATGCAAGAAAGTATAACTTTTAACGATAATCTATTGTCTATGCTTTCTTTTGACTTAGATACTCTTGGGCTTTAATAAAATCTAGTTCAGTATCTATGGAAATTCCTACATGATGTACTTCGGCAAGATGAATCGGAATTCCATTTTCGAGCATCCGAAGATTTTCTAATTTTTCGATATTTTCTAATTCAGATACTGGCAGTTTGCTTAATTGAAGTAGGGCATCTTTTCGAAATGCATATACCCCGATATGCTGATAAGCCAATGTTTGCTGTTGTGGCGATCGGTTAAAAGGAATGGCTGCACGTGAAAAATAGAGTGCTTTACCAAATTTGTCTGTAACAACCTTCACACAATTCGGATTATTTATTTTTTCAATGTCCTCAATTTTCATTTTTAAAGAGGCAATTTGTACTGAAGGGTTTTCAAAAAGGTGAATGACTTTTTCTAAACTTTCTTTGTCAATGAAAGGCTCATCACCTTGAATATTTACAAAGATGTCCGCATCTAATTTTTCGGCTGCTTCGGCAATTCTATCTGTGCCACTTTCGTGCTGTAGCAAGCTCATGATAGCCTTGCCGCCATGCGTTGCAATTTCTTGATAAATTAATTCATGATCACAGACTACATATACATCATCAAATAAATTGGTTTTGCAAACTGCTTCATAAGTTCGTAAGATGATACTTTTACCTTCGAGTACTTTTAATAATTTACCTGGGAAACGAGTAGCATCGAGACGTGCGGGGATTAATGCAATTATTTTATTCATTTGAGCTGAAGGGTTTGTAATGATGGGTAGCTTCATAAATTAACCAAGCAAGTATGGTGCCTATAATACTTCCTCCATACACATCTGCAAAAAAATGTTGTCCTAAGTACATTCTTGAATATCCACAAGCAAGGGCCAAGATAAAGAAAAGTAATGACCAAGGTTTTAGGTTTTTTGGTAATATTAAAGATAATAAGACAAAAAAACCAAAGGCTCCAATTGTATGACCTGATGGAAAGCTATTATGAAAAAGATTATCTAGCCAAGGTACAGTATGTACTTTATTGATTCCGTATACTTTTAAAGGTCTAGGTGAACTGAAAAAAAGTTTAGCGAAATAAATACAAGTAGGGATACAAATTCCGAAAAAGGTGATGGATAAAACATAATTTTTGTTTCTATATTCAGGGATAAGTAGAATTGAAATTAAGATGATTGGAATGATATCTCCTCGTCCATAGGCACTGAACGCTGTATTGTAATAATCTAGTAATTTAGACCATTTGCCATTGACACTGAAAAACAATTCTTCTTGAGTGAACAGCATTAATAGAATACCCCCGATAATCATCCACAGTATAAAAGGGATAAAGAAAAAGCTATTTTCTTTGAAGGAATGAAGTAGTTTATTGCGCATACGTAGCTGGCAAATATAATACCTATTGGTTTTAGGTGATTGAAAGATGATCACTAATTCAATATGAAATGGAATGGTTATTTAGTGAATTCTCATCCGGTTAGTTGCTAGTGGCAGCGATAGAACGGATACCCCGGCTCGTTCCTCAAAACGAGACGGCGTATGAGTGATAGCGCGGGTGCCACCCTAATAAAATACACCGAATTGAAGAGTTGTATTTTGTTGGGCGTTATGATATTTTAAGTGGATCTTGTTTGCGCTTAAATTTTCTGAAGAAACGGAAATAAGCTTCTTTGTTAAGAAGTGGAGAATCTGTATTTGCCTTATACATTAAGAAAGTTCCGATGATGCCTAACACAACAGAAGGAAACCAAAGTCCTAAAGGCACGCTTACTACCATTTCTTTGGCGATATTTTCACCAATTGTATTCATGAAATAGTAGATGATAAAAAAGACTACGGCAGCAATAAAAGGCATGCCAATACCGCCTTTGCGGATGATAGAACCTAGTGCAGCACCAATAATAAAAAGTAAGATGCATGCCACAGGTAAGGTAAATCTTTTGTGCATTTCGATTCGATGATCTGTTAGATTTAAGATTTGAATTTTTTGATTTTGCTTATTAATTTCCAACATACTTTTTACACTTCTTACTGAGGCTTCTGCTGTGTGAATTACTCGAACCTTGAGTGTGTCGGGGATATAGGTTAAAATAGAATCTTTAAAAATTCGCGAGGCTTGCAAGGCTACTTTCTTTTTCATTGTATCTCGGCGAGTAAGCGATAAGGCTGGGTAAAAAACCTCCTTGGTGGTGGCATTTAGTTTATTAAGATTTTTCCGACAGGTGTCAATCTCTTGAGCAATTTGTTCGACGGTCATGACATTTCGCAAATTTTTGAAATAGTTTTCATCTGTTTTGGGCATTTTGAAATCGCTTAAATCAAAAACTTTTTTCCAATATTTAAACCCGAATCTGATTTGCTCGTGTTCGTCTTTAGCAACAGGTACTTTTTCTTCATAGCGCCATCCGTCTTCTAATTCAAAAATGAGAAATCGTTTGTCTTCTGTTACATACATTTTTCCCTTTTTGGCTAGCACAATTTTATCATTTCCTCTGCCTGAAGTATGATCATAAATTTTAATGTCGTGCACGGTTTTGCCATCAGGGTCTTTTTTAGAAATATAGATTGTGTGATTTTGGATTTCGCGATAGAAAGTGCCTTCTTTTATAGCAATGACAGGTTTTTTATTTTGGATGTCATAGAGCAACCTTGTGGCTTTGAGTTGGGCGCGAGGAATTACATAGTTATTAAATAAAAATGACAGAGAAGCTAATAGAATAATGAAGAAGAATAAAGGTCGAGTAAATTTTGCCACAGAAATGCCTGAAGCTTTAATGGCTACTAGTTCGGAGTTTTCGCCTAAATTTCCATAGGTCATGATGGCGGCGAATAAAATGCCAAGCGGTAAGGCAATTGGCACTAAGGTTGTAGATAATAAGCCTAGAAAGGTGACAATGGTTAATACGTCGAGTCCT
>JAGNOY010000015.1 GCA_017989935.1 Chitinophagaceae bacterium | reverse complement strand
TTGCAGGTGTAGTCATTCATGCGTCAGATACTTCCATTCTTGAATGCAATCCCAAGGCTTTATCCTTACTAGGACTCACTCAAGATCAAGTGTTTGGTAAGTTAGCCATAGATACTGAATGGAAATTTATTAATGAACATAATCAGCCATTATCACTGAAGCATTATCCAGTCAATCTTATCAAGTCTACACAAGCACCACTTAGGAATTTAATTGTGGGTGTCAATAGGCCAGTAACAAATGATGTGGTGTGGGCCTTAGTCAATGGATTTCCTGTTATAGATGCTGAAGGGAATATTCTTGAAATTGTGATTAGCTTTATAGACATGACTGAACATCGAAAACTAGAAATTGATATTCATGAAAGGATGTTATTTGAAGACGAACTTAAAGCATCTAAAGAAAAAGCCGAAGAAAGCGAGAAGTTGAAAACAGCCTTCTTACAAAACATGTCACACGAAATTCGTACCCCATTAAATGCAATCAGTGGATTTATTCAAATGTTAGACAATCCTAATTTATCTGACGAGAAAAGAAAAAGCTTTTCTTCAATAATTAAAAATAGCTCAAATCAACTTCTTTCTATTGTAGGTGATATCTTAACTATTTCATCACTCGAAACGAAACAAGAAAAAATCGCGATCAATCCAGTCAATATCAACAGTATTTTGATAGAGTTATTAGCTATTTTTAAACAACAAGCTGCTGACCAAAATATCATGTTGTATGTGAAACAAAATTTGTCTGATCATTTTGCAGAAATATACACAGATCGAGTTAAGTTAACTCAAATCTTAAGCAACCTAGTATCCAATGCCCTAAAATTTACATCACAAGGCTCCATTGAATTTGGCTATAACTTAAAACAAGATAACTTGGAATTTTTTGTGATTGACAGTGGTATAGGAATTCCGCAAGAACAACATCAAAAAATATTTGAACGATTTCAACAAGCAAATATTGGTATTAATCAACAATATGGAGGCACAGGACTCGGTTTAGCGATTTCAAAAGGTTTTGTAGAATTGCTCGGCGGAGAAATATGGCTAAAGTCTGAAGTAAATAAAGGCGCAACTTTCTTTTTTACAATTCCATATCAAGCTGTACATGCTCAAGAGGCTGATACTAATTTGCCAAGTAGCCAGAAGAAAAAAGCCACAGTATTAATTGCCGAAGATGTGGAAATAAATTTTCTATTACTTGAAGAAATTTTTAATGAGTTGGGATGCACCACGATACATGCTAAAAATGGACAAGAAGCAGTGGATATATGTTTACATGACTTGAACATTGATGTCGTTTTCATGGATATTAAAATGCCTATATTGAATGGCTATGAGGCGGCTAAATTAATTAAGCAAGCAAGACCTCAATTGCCTATTATTGCGCAAACTGGCTATGCCTATGACGATGAAAAAGAAAAATATGCAGAAGTTTTTAATGCCTATATCACCAAGCCTTTTGATTTAGATGATTTAATTAATTTGTTCAAAAAGTTTATTCCACTAGACTAAAAGGATGCTGTAGTTGTATGATTATAAGTAAAGATACCCGTTTGCTTTTCCACTTTTGCCCCCAATGCTGCGATCGGGGCAGGCTATAATACAAAAGTTGAGCAAAAAATCAAGGCTGAAGATTCTTGGCATAAAAATAATTTCATCTACGCCACTTTTATCCAAGCTCGCACATAAAGATATTCTCTATAAAACAGCATTCGCTTGTGCTCAAACAGCGGATAAAAGTTTGGCTTCGATTTCAATATTTTTAGCTGCCTCGAATCTTAGGCCATCTCTTCCATGAAGATCTCTTTATCGTATGTTGGTATTAGATAGATAAAATCTGAGTTCATTAGCTGAAAAAGATAGTTTAGCGAATAGTCATATGTTGTAGAAATCATTGTTAGAACGATTAATTTTCATCGGCACCGGATAGTCGCAGAAAGCCCATGTCTCGTTCCTCAAAACGAGACGTGGCTTGGCGCAATAGCCGGCTCGCATCTCGACAAGAACGACAAAGATTATGCCCCAAAAAATTAGTAAAATTTATAACAAATTCATTCGATATACTGTCCATTCTTTCATAGACTGCGCACCTAAATTTTCGTAAAATTCGATGGCAGGTGTATTCCAATTTAAAACACTCCATTCCATACGTCCGCAACCTTGTTGAATAGCCAATTCTTTAAGATAAAGTAAAATTGCTTTACCATAACCTTTGCCACGATAGATTGGTTTTACAAATAAGTCTTCAAGATACAATCCATTGCGACCAAGAAAGGTAGAGAAGTTATAAAAGTATAAGGCAAAACCTATAGCTACATCATGTTCCCATGCAAGTACACAAGCAGCACTTTTTTTGACAAACAATTGTTCGTACAGTAAAGCTTCTGTAATTACCACATCGTCTTGCATTTTTTCATACACTGCTAATTCATGTATAAATTGAATGATCAAGGCTACTTGATCTTCCTTGGCTTCCTTTATACTAAGCACTGACATCTTCTGTACTTTTTTTCATGCTTTCTTTAAAGGATAAGGCAATACCTAAGGCAATTAAAAGCAATAAAATACTTGAAGCAATTTGAGACACATTTTTCCATTTGAAGTAAGTATCTGGGTGAAACTTAAATTCAATAGAATGTTTACCTGCAGGAATAAACAAGCCCCTAAGCAAGTAATTTGTTTTCACAATGTCTGTTTCTTTACCATCGATAAAGGCCTTCCAACCTGCTGGATAATAAATGTCAGCAAATACTGCAAAACCATCTTGTGCATTGTTGGATACAAAATTCAAATGATTTAAACTATAGCCATCAGGTGCTAAAGAAATTTGACTTGTGCTATCCACTACAAAAGTTTTACCTGATTGCTTCCAATATTTTTGCTGTACAATGGCTGTAAGTTTTGCATTGAAAGCTGTATCAGACAACAAGGTGTCTCCAAAGTTGCCAGCATTCATGGCCAACATTTCACTATTGGCATCAGGCACAGTTTTGATGTTGGGTACAAACCATGCATTGCCGCAAGCTTTCGGGTTGGGTTGCACAGCAGGTTTGTTATCGCTTCCATTAAAAAATACATATTTCGTATTCAGCATATTCAATACTTCCCAATTCATTTTTCCATTACTCAACTGAAAATCTATCAAATCTTGATAGGTCTCTAACTTGGCCGGATGGTATCCTCCTACACATTTATTATGGTAAGCTTGCATGGCTTCGTTATAAGGATCTTGGGTTAAATCAAATACACGGTAATAGGGGTCAGGATCTTTTTGCACTTGCAAATCAACCGAACGAGCGGCAAATTGTGCATCAAATTCATCTTCGCTGATATAATTATCACTATTCAAATACCGTGTGCCTATACTAATTAAATCACCAGCCACCAAAAGACCAATCACGGCAAGCGAGATGTTTATACTTAATTTTCTTTTAGCAAAAAACCATAATACACCTGCGCCTAATACAATAAACAAAAACGATCTCAATCCGTCCTTCATCGCTACCGAACCTCGATCACTTACAAGGGCGTCATACATTTTAACCACCGCTTGTTGATCTCCGCCAAATTGTTGACCGATTCTTGCTTTTACTTTATCATCATTATCTCCTTTGAAACTTAAAAACATTTTACTGCCAAAGGTGAGGATCAAGCACAGTCCGCCTGTAATCAAAAAGGCTTTTTTTACATAATCGAGTTGTTGGTTCATGTCGAATTTGCCAAATAAAAATTCTTGCAAGGCCCAGAAAGCTAATATGCAAAACATCAAACCTGGAATCACCATGATCATACTAGGCGTTCGGAAATTGTTGAAGAAAGGCAGATGATCGAACAAGAAATAATTGAGTGCAGAAAAATGCCTGCCCCAAGACATCATGATACCTAAAACTGAAAGAGCTACAAGTACCCATTTTAAGTTATTTCGAATCACCAATAACCCTAATATCATGAGAAAGATCACCAAGGCGCCAAAATAAACCGGACCAGCAACAAAAGGTTGAGCCCCCCAATAAGTAGATAAATGTTGACTATAATTTTCGGCATTTTGTTCACCAGCTCCCAAATCCATGAGGGTTTCATATGTCTTTGAACTTGAGCCAGCGTCTACAAATCCGCCACCACCATATAAGTTAGGCACTAATAAAGTAAATGTTTCGCCAATACCTTGACTCCATTGAAATGCATAATCTTTGTCTAATCCACCTGAGTTCTTTTTTTCCTTTTTATCTAAAGTAATTTCGCTATTACCACCTCTCATGGTATATTTCACATATTCTTTATTGAGCATCAAGCCTGTAAGATTGGGTAATAAGGACATGATACCAAAAAGAGCTAGAAAACCTGAGGCGACGAAAAACGATTTAAGTTGTTTTTCTTGCAAGGCCTGAATAAAGTAACCAATCGCAAAACCGATTAAGATGATCAACAAATAATAATCAATTTGGTACATCCCATTCATGATCATCAACGAAAGCCCAAGTAAGAATGCAGTAATGCCATAAATATATTTTTTTTGATAAGCCCAATGTGCACCCGCTAAAGCTAAAGGCATATAAGCAATACTTGCCATTTTGGTATTATGACCCGCCGAAATAATTTGAAAATTATAAGCAGCAAATGTATAGGCGATAGCGGCTATCAGGCCTATCCAACGATTGACTTTCCAACTACACATCAATACAAAAAAGCAAATTAATGAAAAGAAAAAGAAATAGCCTGGGGTAGACAAAGCACCCGAAACAATATCCTGAAGTTTGTAAATAAAGTTCGGACTATCGCCCATATAATGGGTATAGGTAGGCATACCGCCAAACATGGAATTACTCCACAAAGGCACTTCGCCCGTTTTCTCGTAAAAGCTTTTCGCTTCCTGACTCATGGCCATCCAATGCACCGTATCACCCGCAACTAAACGATTTCCTTGAAAAGTAGGCAAGGCCACTACAATACTCAATACAATGCAAATGGCTACGATTAGGCTATTTTGCATCAGCCCTTTTTTAAAATGCTCGTTCATAACTATAGTAAAGCTTTTGATTTTGAAGCCATAAAAATAAGGGTTTCAATCCGCCAAGCAAGCATTTTTTCAGAATTCATTTGAATGAAAAATTTGGGTGTGCCCTTTCGGCCTTCGTTCCTCAGCCTTCAGGTCGGGCTGTACACTGCAAGCCATCTCGTTTTGAAGAACGAGATGGGCTTTTCGTTGCCATCCCTCACACAATTCCGTTTCCATATTTTAGTGGGTTGATCAAATAGATGTCTTACTTCATAGAAATCTTGAATGTAAAACTCTTCTGTAGGAAATTCAATGATTATCCGTTAAGCTACCTTACAAAACTAATAAACTCAGTTGTCATCTATCTCATACCAATATATTACAAAAAATCTCCTTAGAAAAGACGGCCTAAGATTCGAGGCAGCTAAAAATATTGAAATCGAAGCCGAACTTTTATCCACTGTTTGAGCACAAGCAAATGATGCTATATGGCGAGTATCTTGATGTGCGAGTTTGGATAAAAGTGGCGTAGATGAAAATATTTTTATGCTCCCGTCACCAGTGACGGGACGTCATAGCCTGCCCCGATCGCAGCATCGGGGGCAAAAGTGGAAAAACATTAGGGTATCTTTACGGATAATCATAAGAAATTCTAAAGAGCAGCCTTCATGCATATGTCTACACTAGTGTTGCACAATCATTTCACTCAAAGCAAAACCTATTTCGCTGCCTATGGCTACACCCATACCACCCATCCTAACGCCTATAAAAATTCGAGAAGAATAGGGTTTCAATATGGGCTGCTTATCTGATCCAAAGGCCATGATTCCAGCCCATTGCATATCTACCTCAAAAGAATGATTAGGTAAGATTGTATGTTGTAATCTATGAATAAGTTCGTCTTGAATTTGCTTGTTCAAGGCAAATTCGGTTGTAGTTTCAGTATTAAAATCAAGATTTCTTCCTCCTCCAAATAATACACGATTATGGTATTCTCTAAAATAGAAATAACCTTTGTCCATGTGAAAAATACCTTTAAACTTCAATCCTTGAATAGGTTTGGTAATCAATACTTGGCCTCTTCCAGGTTTAATATCCAATTCAGGTAATAAGCTTTTGGTGAAGGCATTGGTACAAATGCTGAGTGTTTTTCCAAAAAAAGAGATAGGCAAGTCTGAGAGTTGATTGCAAACAACTTCCACATGAGTGGATGTTTCATAAAACGCATTGACTTCGCAACCTGTTTTTATTTCTACCCCCACTGATTGTACTAGGCGTATTAAGGCGCTCATCATCTTCCCAGTATCTATTTGTCCCTCAAACTTATTTTCAATCAATGCTTCTACCTCCGTTGGATTGAATGCAAAAGAATCAATTTTTTCGTTAGCCATGGAAAAGGCATCACCACCTAATTCTTTTCGAAGCAGCTTATTTAGCTTGTCAATTTGCGTAGTGACTTCTATATCATGCTTGTGTATTAATTCGTAACTGCCATCTGCTGAATATTCCATAGACTCTTTACCTAATATTGAAGTAAGTGTTGCTAATCCTTTTTTTCGCAAAAGAAATAATGCCACAACTTCCTCTTCAGACATACTTTGCAAATCATCAAGGAGTTCTGTTACCGAGCCCATACAGGCAAAACCAGCATTTTTTGTTGAGGCTCCACTAGGAATCAACCCTCTTTCTAAAATAAGGATCTTTTGCTGAGGATATTTTTTTTGAAGAAAGTAGGCTGCAGATAATCCAACAATACCGCTCCCAATAATCAGGTGATCATAATAAATAAAACTATTTTTCTCCCAGATACTTATCATGGATTGAAGAGTTTATAACGCACATAAAAAATCAACACTTGGTTATTCTTTGCTGAATTTTTTATTGAATACTTCTTGGTTCAAGGTTAGTCGAAGTACATAACTTCCTTTTGCCATACTACTCATATCAATGGTTTCAGAAATCGTACCTTTTTCGTATATCTTTTTTGTTGAATAAATGACATGTCCTAACACATCAAGAATTTGCAAGGTAGCTTGTTGGGTTTTTGCAATATTTAAGGTGCAATTTAATTTTTCATTGACTGGGTTTGGATAAATAGCCGTAAGCTGATTTTGTGCATATTCGTTCATCACCATCACAACATTTGAATATGTATACTTGCCGTCTTCATCTATAATCTTTAATCTGTAATAATTAGGCCCACTGTAGGGTGTACGATCAGTGAAATTATAAGTATTGCTTTGCTGAGCATTTCCAATGGCTTGCTTTTCTCCTATACGAAGAAATGCCACATTATTATTACTTCGCTCAACCTCATAGCGATTCACATTGTATTCTTGAGTAGTAAACCATTGTAATAATATATCTTTTGCAGCAGTTAATCTTCCTTCAAAAGCCAATAAAGTGGCAGGCAACGGTGCAGAGCAAGGGTTGACAAAAAAGATATAATTATAACATGCAGGATTTGCTGTATTTCTTATATAAACCAAACTATTTGAAGGCGAACCCCACCCTGCCCAACCTGGATCACTCGATGAGTAGGTAGTGGCATTGCTCCAATTCAAGCCATTGGCAGAATATTCTAGTCCAGGACATAATGAAGGTAAACAATTAGGTGAAGGCGGTGTAAAGGTCGCCGTTGCGCCATTGCAGCTTACGGTAGGGACATCTGGTAATGGTTCAACATTCAACACGATGGGTGTTCTGGTTGAGCCTTCGCAATATGAAGGAAAACCACTAGTAGGAGATGCATAATAAGTAGTTGTACTCAAAGGACTTAAATTACTTGGAATCGGACTTCCTCCACTCGGAACATCATACCATTCAAAAGCATTGGTTCCTGGTGTAGTAGTAATTTGAGGAATAATGGAATTCAAATCAAAATTATATAGAAAACAGGCATTCACTGTGGCTGGAGAAGCTGTTACAACCGGCACCGGATCTATAGCAATTAATGCACTGCCAACACCTTTAGGCGGGCAGGTACCTAATGGAGCAATAACATCACTGATAACCCAAGTGCCGCTATTTGACACGCTCGTACTAAAAGGACCTGCACCTGTAATGCCTGTTAGCGTAGTTGTGTTAGTACCATTTGATAATTGAACATCAAAGGTTGTGCTCAAAGGTGATGAGCTTGATATGCTCACAGGTGCAGTTGCTGGTTCGCAATAATTTCCATCACCACTTAATGTCAACAATTCACATGAAGGTATGGTATAGGTTGCAGTTGCTGTAACATCTGCAGCGGTACAAGGTGCAACAGGGTCTGGTCTGTAAATAGCTTTGAGTGTAATATTTGTAGGTCCAGTTTGAGAACATGTATCTGGTAGCGTAACAGTGATTGAAGCACTGACAGCAGGTGCTGGACAAGAACTGCCGAATGCGATAGTGCCATCTGGAGTCCAATCTCCGCCAGTATTGGCTGCTTTGGGAGTAGGTAAAGTAGTGGTATTATTTGTAGTTGTCCAAGTATTTGTATTTGTACGGCTTCTGCCTACATTCGGACTTAATCCACCACCAGTATTACTAAATGAAGCTAAAGCTGGCATTGTAACGACTTTGGCCGTAATATAATTTCCGCAACCTGCAGCCATAGTATTATTTACTGTTAGGTCTGGTAATTGACTAGCACCCCAATAAACCCCATTAATGAAAGCACCAGAGCAATCGAAGAGGGCAACTTGTTCGTTTCCATCAGTTAAGTTCATGATATCAGCTGGAGTTGGATCTACAGTAGCGCAATTACATGTTTCTATATTTAAGTCAGGCAACACGCCTGAAGTACAAAAAGTACCTCCTCCGCCGATCAAATAATAACCACCTGCGGCTATGATAGTTCCACCAGGAATAGTTGCAGTCCAATCGCCATCACTAATGCTCCAACCGCTAATGTCGGCACTTCCAGGTCCAGCATTTTTTAATTCAACCCATTCTCCACTGTTTGGACTAGAGCCATTCGGATTTACCGTACATGAAACATTATTAAAAGGTCTTGGAACAAATTCATTGATAAATACTTTTCCGTTGGTTGTGATGCTCGGTGGCGTTGCCCCTACCACCGTGCCAGTGATTCCTAAAGTGGTGCCTTGCGTATAAGGATCAAAAGCAGGATTATAATCATATTTCACTTCAACTTGCCCATTATTACAAACTCCATTAATATCTACATTAAATTGTATGGTTGAGCCAGCACAAACTGTTGAAGCAGAAGCTGGGGTATAGGTAGGAATGCCAATGCCTGTCGTGGCATATGTTGGACAAACTGGATTTCCTAAACAGGCATTAGGCACAGCAACAACTATGGCACTAGGATTAGCACAAACTGTATTCGCTGAGGAAACTAAAATTTGATAATTAGGATAATTCGGGTCAGCATCATCATCGATAATTCCTGCAAAGGCATTGCTACTTTGAGGGCCAGAAATTGTAACAAAACTGCTGCCAGGTGAAGGGCCAGTTTGTTTTTGTAAAGTATATTGAATATTAGTTCCTGTAGCTCCATTCACTAATACAGAGCCTGGTAAAGAACAAGTGGCAGTAGGTGTGCCTCCTAATACATCTTCACGAACCACAATCACTTTATGATACACATAGCATTCTTTTTCTGTAGAAGAATTATCATTTGGAATTACAGTAGAATTTGTACCTGGGCAAGTCGTGCAGGTAGAATTTGCATCGCCCCAAACAAATTCATAGGTGGTGGTTCCAGCACCGGGCGTTACTGTAGAAGCTAAAGTAGTAACTCCATTTGAAGAATTAAAATTAGCCGTTGTGAAATTAACAGGAGTGGCAGTATTGGTTTTTGAATAAGAACCATAATTACCTGAACCTTGCAACGCCGTTAAAGCAGTATGAATATAATTGTTCACCTTATATTCGAAAGTTAAGGGCGTAGCCCCACAAACGGTTAAATTAGTCACTGTAGAAGTTACTGGATTTGTATTTAAAGTCGCAGTCCATGCGTTAGTGGAATTTGATAATCCTGGACTTGGATTGTCTTCACTTGCTGTATTAGCGGCTCCAATTGGACAAGGAAGCGGGCAAACAGCGCAATTCAGGTTTCCTGTTTGGGTCCAAGTTACGTTGCTGCCATTATTTCCATCAGGTAAACGACCATAAGAGGAATTGCAACCAAATAAGTCGTTACAAATTGTTCTTCCAATAAAAATAGCATCTGTTGTTGCAGGAATGCTAATAGCAGGAAGTGGTGGACAAGAAGCCGTACTATTAAAATTTACATTTAATGCAGCAGAACCGTAATAATCACCCCCACTATACATCATGGCATCTTGAATAGCACCTACATCATTCGTCACAACTATTCGATCTCCTAAACCTGTTCCGTTATTCAAAGCCCCAGTTCCACTCATGCATCCACAACCCCCATTAACAGATAAATCAACGTTCAAAAAAACTGTATTCGCATAAGCCCCTGAACCTGGACCATACCCAGCAGTATTTAAAGTAAACACTGAATTGAGCCCATAAAAATCGCAAGCGGCACACATCATTTTGGATGCGTCACCTATCAATAAATATTTTCCTGCGCCCAAAGTAAGTCCAGCAGGAATGCTTACCTGAAAACTTCCCCCATTGGTAATTTTCCAACAACTCATGTTTTGAGTACTTGCTCCAATATTTTTAAGTTCTATCCATTCGCCGCCATTGCCTTCATTATTTCCTGCATTGGCTTGAACTTCATTGATAATAATTTGAGATTGCGCACTTAATACACATAAGATAAGGCTAAATGCTAGTAGGAATTTTTTCATAAACATAGTTTCTTGAACCAAATCATAAAGAGGTCTTGAATGATTTAACCCCATACAATATTTTGGCTTAAATAATTTCGCAAAATTGCACATTAAAATTACAATAAAGAGTGCAAAGTTGTTATTTTATCATTATTTGAAATATACAAATCCTAATAAAAAAAGGAGACCGAGGCCTCCTTGACTATTTTATTTGTTGCCATTATATGGCTGCTAACTGAACTTTCTGTTGTAATTCTTTTACTTGTTCACGTATCATTGTATCAGTATCCATCAAATCTTTCACAGTTTGGCAACTATGAATAACTGTGGTATGATCTCTTCCTCCAAAATGATCACCAATTGTTTTCAATGAATTCTTGGTGTATTGTTTGGCTAAGAACATGGAAATTTGTCTTGCTTGCACAATTTCACGTTTACGAGTTTTGGCTTGTAATTTGTCGTAAGTGATTTCATAGTAATCACATACCATTTTTTGGATGGTGTCGATAGTAATTTCTTTAGAAGAAGTTTTAACAATATTTCGTAATACTTTTTTAGCCAAGTCTAAATCAATTTCCTTTTTTACCAATGAAGAATGTGCTAATAATGAAATTAAGGCCCCTTCCATTTCACGAATATTATTTTGCACATTATATGCTAAATATTTAACCACTTCTGAAGGTAAGTCTAAACCATCGTTTCTCATTTTATGTTCTAAGATGGCCATGCGAGTTTCGAAATCAGGCGCTTGTAAATCGGCACTAAGTCCCCATCTGAAGCGAGAAAGCAATCTTTCTTGCATGCCATCTAAATCTTTAGGCGGTTTATCACTAGTTAAAATCAATTGCTTTCCATTTTGATGCAAGTGATTAAAGATTGAAAAGAAGGCGTCTTGGGATTTTATTGCTGGAGCAAAATAATGGATATCATCAATGATCAAGATATCGATTAATTGATAAAAATTAATAAAGTCGTTAATCTCATGATTTTTAGAATGCTCTATAAATTGATGAATGAATTTTTCAGCACTTACATACAAAACCGTTTTGGTTGGATGCAGTCTTTTAGTTTCATTTCCAATGGCTTGAATAAGATGTGTTTTTCCTAATCCAGATGAACTGTATAAAACCAAAGGATTGAAGGAAGTGCCTCCTGGCTTTTGGGCAACAGCTAAACCAGCACTTCTTGCTAATCGGTTACATTCTCCTTCTACAAAATTATCGAATGTGTTATTCGGATTTAATTGTGGATCAATTTGAGATCTTTTAAGTCCTGGTATTACAAATGGATTTTTAATTCCATTCTCCTGACCTAATTGAATATCGATATAATTATTGCCTAATTTGGTTTGTTGTTGACTACTTGCAGAAACTCTCACTGAAGCCGGATTTTTTTTGGTTTGGCTTTCCATCAAAATTCTGTATTCCAATTGCGCATTCTTTCCAAGTTCCCTTTTGATTGTTTTTGCAATTAATTCAACATAATGCTCTTCAAGCCATTCGTAAAAAAATTGACTTGGTACTTCTATTACTAATATGTGTCCTTCCAATGCAACTGGTTTGATAGGTTCAAACCAAGTTTTGTATGACTGCCAACTAATATTATCCTTGATAACTTTTAAACAATTTTCCCATATTGTATCGAAGGTTTTCGTCATGTGTTGTCGTTCCAATTTATTCGTTAAAGTTATTATTTCTCTCTCTAAAATTCTTATTAAGACTATGTGTATAAGAATTTTGTTTCGGACAACGAAAGTGGTAATTTTTTGTTGAAAAAAAAAATTTTTAAATACTTGTTTCTTTAATATCTAGGACAGTAAAATTTGAAACGTAGTCTGCATGGTTTTTATTATCAAAATAAATATCTATGCGCCCTAGATGAATCCCTGCCCAACCAACTTGATTCACAATTATGTCTTGATTTTTTCGATTTTTTGTTATAAGAGGTTTGTCTAAAAAGGTATGTGTATGACCTCCAAGAATTAAATTGATATGCTCAGTTTCTTTCGCTAAAACCTGATCCGACACCTTATTATCTTTGTATGAATAACCCAAATGAGATAAACAAATTATATAATCGCATTTCTTTTTTACTTTTAAATATTGTGCTGTTTTGTTAGCACACTGAATAGGATCTTCATATTGTATTGTTCCAAATAAATGAGCTGGAACTAATCCTTTTAATTCAATGCCCACCCCTAAAATTCCTATCTTTATTTTTCCTCTTTTTATGATTGTATGAGGAACCATGATACTTTCTAATGGAGTACCCTCAAAATTATAATTGCAATTTACAAATGGAAAATCAGCATGATCCATTTGTTTAACTAAACCATCTATTCCATTATCAAAATCGTGGTTGCCCAAAGTAGCACAATCGTAGCCTAGCATACTCATGACCTTCATTTCTGGCTCCCCTTTATAAAAATTAAAATATGGAGTTCCCTGAAAAATATCCCCCGCATCGAGTAGTAAATTAGGATGTCCTTCTTGACGAATTTGCCTGATTAATTTTTCTCGAGCAAGCACACCACCCATACCTTGGTATTTACTACCATCCATCGGAAAAGGATCTAATCGACTATGCACATCATTGGTGTGTAGAATGCTTAATTTTTGTGCTTTCATTTCTTCTTCTGCAAAAGCATCAAGTGGGAATTGACTCAATGACACCAAACCTGCAGCCCATGCAGATTGCTGTAAAAATTTTCTACGATTCATGGTTTATAAATTTTGATTCGAGCTTGCTTGTCTGGAGTTATATTTTTTTTGTCCTTTAGATATTGAATTAAGGCTTCCCTAACTAATATTTTTGTTTCTATTCGGGGTAAGTCTTTTAAAAAGGAACAATTATCTCCTCCATTGGCTACATAGTCATTGGTGGCGATCCAATATTTTTTTTCATCTTTAATTTCTTCTAAGGTATTTGAATTTGACACTTGGGTGATAATTTTATCTTGGTTAGAAAGTATGCTCATATGACTTATAGGCCAACCTTCGCTTTGAATGATCAGTGAACTCCATTGTATTAAGATATTTCCAGGGACTTCAATTAGCACAAGCTCGTTTTCAAATGGCAGCAATTCAAAGATGGTACCAAGTCGAATTTCTCCTTTAGCTAATTGGGGTAATCGAAGCCCGCCATAGTTGCTGATAGCAGCTGACACAGTATTTTCTTTTCGAAGTGCTGCCCAAAACATGGCATCACTTACTAGGTTACAAAGGCTACCACTCGGTTTTTCTTTCACAAAATTTTCGGTTGCAAGACCAAGAATTATATTCATTTCTTGTTGAACACTATCTCTAAATGGGCGCAAATATTGAGCAATTTCTGAGACGGAGTCTTCCTGAGTAATAGATTGTACAGTATAAAATTTTTGCTCTCCAGATCGAGGAACCAAAGGGGTTCTACAGGAAAATAAGATGGCTACAAAGAGCCAAATTAGACGGGTAGTTAATTTCATAATAGAATAGTTTTTGAAAAATACAAAATAGATTTAACTTCGTACACTAAATTTTTAATTATGGCATCGTTTGAAGTAACAGGAACATTAAAGGTCAAAAGACCAACACAGGTTGTAAGTGAGAAGTTTTCTAAGCGTGAGTTTGTAATAACAACCGACACAACCACACAATATCCGCAATATATTAGCTTGCAACTTACGCAGGATAAATGTGCATTATTAGATGGATTTCAGGAAGGAGAAGAGTTAAAGGTTTCCTTTAATCTTAGAGGTAGAGAATGGAGTGGACCTGATGGTGTGAAATATTTTAATTCGCTTGAAGCTTGGCGTTTAGAAAAAATGTCAGCTGCACAAAATTACAATCAGTCACAACCGCCAACAAATAATGCGGGCATCATGCCTTCATCAGAAGTTGTTGATGACTTACCTTTCTAAGAGAATTCATTAAAATTAATTAAAACCTACCCTTATTGCGGTAGGTTTTTTTTATGCATGATAATTCGATAAGGAAATAAGTTGGTAGATTGCTGATTGAGTTGAACGTCTAAATCATTGATAAGGTAGTTTATTTCATCATCCATGAGACCATGGTTTTCTTGAAGCATGATATGCACATCAATACATCTCGTATAACCATCTACTCTGCCTGAACCTGACATTACGCCTTTGAGCACTTCAATTTGTTTGATATGTTTACCGAATAATTGGGAGGCTAAAATTTTGATATCTTCTGCACTCACAATTCTGTCTTTGGCTAACAAGTATTTTCTAAACAAATTTAATTTTTCCTCCAAATTCAATTTATCCTTTCCGCCAAAAGTGGAGGTAAGCAAGGTGATGGTTTTGCCTTGCAGTTCACTGCCATTTTCTTGTTGCAATTTAGTGCCCATACGCATATCGTTGGCCAATTTGCCTTGACTGGTCCAGTATTCTACAAACACCGTTTCAAAATCAGTTTTGGGTTTCAACATCAAATAACAGCTTGACCCACGATGTTGAAATTTTTTCATTTGATCTTCTATTCTTGCGATCACTTGATTTAATTCTTTCATTTTGCCAGCTACTACTTCTCCGCCAATTTCAGAGAACGTGCTTGTTTCGTCACGAATTACTTGAAGTAAATAGTTGATAGTTTCTTTGGCTTCGCGCGAATCAAAGCGACCAATACCTGAGGTTCTGATAATAGCTTCACCTTCATTTAATTCATCTGTCGTAGTTAAATTTCGTTTATGATATTCAAAAGAATTATTGCCTAAGATGCTTTTAATGTCCAAGAAAAAATCCTTATTTTCTATGGGAATGATATTGATATATTTCTGTGTTTTATAAGAAAGCTCATGCTGTCTGCGGTTGATTACAGGAAAGCTATTGATATTACAGAAAATATTTTCCATGGTTTCAGGACTGAGTCCGGCACCAAATTCTAACTTCAGCCAAATATATTGTCCTGTAACCTTTTGTTTAAAAGCAGTGTCACCAAACACATCGATTAATTCATCAGGCACTTGAAATGAGGATTTAGGATCTATATCTAACGCTTGGGCAATATGCACAAACTGCTTTTGATAGAGTTTGTAGATATGGTTACAAACTTTTTGATTATACTGAAACAAATTATCAGAAACCTCATCGATATTGATATCGGTAAATTGTTTTTCTTCAAACATCCCAGACTTTAATTGAATGGTTTTTCCAAGATGTTGGCAAGTGGCACGACTTAATAGAGAAAAGAATAATTCTTTTTGGTGTTCGCTTCGATTATCGACATAGATGTTGAGCCCTTTTAAGGATTTGAGTCCTTCTTTTGCTTCAATAGCAATCCAGATGCTGTCTTGAATTTGCTTAGTTCCTTGACCAAGTAATGTAAGATCCTTGTACCAAGCTTCCTTTAATTGAAACAATTTTTGGTTGGTCGCGATAAATGCTAAAGCGGCATTTTTTAAACCAACATGACCAATGGCAGAAAAAGTAATATTGGCATTTTCAACTGCATTGGTTTGGGTGTTTGTAATTCGTTTAGCACCAATGAAATGTTTTTTTACTGCGAGTGCATATTCGGTATCGATAGGTTGTGCGTGCATAATGCCTGAAGAAGGTCTGATGCCAATGAGGGCGTCAGGTAAAATAACTTCAACCATTCTTTCTATCATTCTGGCTTGTGAGGCCTCCATATCTCCATTGATTTTTTCAATTTCGTATGAACAGGCATCGAGCATCAATTTTACAATGGGGTCAAAACTAGATTCAACTTCAATATCAGGGTAGCCCCATAATTTGGCGGCTGTTTTGAGCATGCGGTCCTTAATCTTTTCCTTAGATTCTAAAGCCATACAATTTGTTTTTATTCGGATGATAGGTTTAAGGCTTTAAAGGTAAGGTGCTTCGACATAATTTTATATGATTATCCATAAAGATACCCGATTGTTTTTCCACTTTTGCCATGACGCAAAAGTTGAGCAAAAAGTCTAGGCTGAAGATTCTTGGCATAAAAATAATTTCATCTACGCCACTTTTATCCAAACTCGCACATGAAGATATTCGCCATATAGTAACTTTCGTTTGTGCTCAGACAGCGGATAAAAGTTTGGCTTCGATTTCAATATTTTTAGCTGCCTCGAATCTTAGGCCATCTCTTCCATGAAGATTTTTTACAATATATTGGTGTTAGATCGAAGCCATCTGTGTTCATTAGATTTATAAGGTACTTTAGCGGATAGTCAATAATTCTTTTGAAATTTAGGGAAGAAAGCAACCTAGCTGCTTTGTGTAAACTTGAAAATCCTATGAGTGAAATTCAATAAAAGCAATTATTTTTACCCCTTAATCTGATTTTCAATTTGAATTGGGCAGTTCAACCAAGCAATGAATATGAATCGAAGACATGAATTTGTATTGCGGCAACGATTGTAGTGGAAAGCCCGCATCCCGTCTCGTTCTTAAAAACGAGACGGGAGAG
>JAGNOY010000221.1 GCA_017989935.1 Chitinophagaceae bacterium | reverse complement strand
ACTTCTTGCCCCATGCCGCATGCATGGCTTAAAACAAGGTTTTCTTGCAATTGTTCGATATCACTCGAAGAGATTTTTACATTACATAAACTCCCAAATCCTGTGTTGATACCATAATAGGTTTTGTCCTTATCCTGCATCTTTTGATCGAGATATTGTCGACACTTCTGTATATTTGAAACAGCCGATTGATCTAGGTCAATTTGTTTGGTTAATATGTTTTCAAGGCTAGTTAAGTTCCAAAATTCGGTGCCTATTTTTTGTACTTCCATATTCCATTTTTCAGAGTGCGAATATACATTGTGAATTAGGTAAGGAGGTAATTATCTGGGTAAAGAAATAAAACCATATTTAATTGAGGCTCTTCTTCAAACACGCTTAACTCATCGAAATTCACTTAGTAGGTTGTTGCGGCAACGATGGAAGTGAAAAGCCCGCACCCCGAGAGGCCTTCACTATTTTTGTGTTGAACCCAAATTTTTTCGCCGATTCGGGGGTGGACTTGTAACGAACAGCGTGTGTGCCGCCCTAAAAATTACGAAACCTAATTTGCTTGTTTAAACTGTCGTCCGTCAAACCATAATATTGCATCGCCTTTCGCTAAAGGGTTATAAAATTTAATTGTGTAACCTCCCCATTCGTCTGGTATAAAGTGGTAAAGCGAATCTTTATATTCAACAGCGCCCATGCTTTCATTCATCCACCAAGACCCATTGGTTTTAAGTTGAACATGATAGGTTTGGTTATCTATTTTTTTTACTTCGAAAGAATCATGATTTGTTTGTGCATTATACCAAGCTACCTGAATGGGTTCTGGCACAAGAGGCTTAGAAAATTTAACCTGATAAGCAATAGGAATTCTTCCTTTGGACCTATACATATAAGCATCAGCACAGGAAACAGGTACGTTTAATAAATAAATTTGCCCAAGGTGTTGATCGGGATATTTATTTAAAAATGTGTCATTCATAACTGCGCTCATGTGACGTGCTTGAATATTTTGCAAATTGAAAAAAGTAAATACACCAAGATATATTGTAAGTACTACAAACCTGACTAAAGAAGGAAATTGAAATAGAACAAATACTGCTAGCTGAAAAAAAACAACGGATCCAAAATAAGAATATCGATCATTTTCGATACGAGCTAAATACATAAAATAAAGGCGCAAAAAGGGCGCAAACATCAAGAGTCCACATAGTAAGAAGAACCAATACAAAACAATTTTTTTATTTCCTTTGAGGTAGAAAAAATAAGATAAAGCAATGGCACATACGCCCAAGACCATGCCCACCTTCTTCCAATGCAAACATAATTTGTACACAAAATCTCTTTTGGGAAAATCGAGATAATGCACAAATCCGAATAATTTCAATAGATGTTGAGAGAAGGTCGTAACCATGTCGCCTATGCCCACTACGGCCTCCAAGGGAGCTCTATCATGTGGTATCCAACTACCATGTCGAAATTTATAACACATTAAATAAATGCCAATAAGGAGGCATTGAGGCAGTATAATTTTTAAGAAAAATGAAAAAAGTGGAAGTTGATTTCTTTGGTACACGAGGAGTAGCACAAAGAGTAACCCATACACAAAAGGGTAAATGAATGAGATTTCTAAAGTGAGTAAAGCAAATGCGAAAAGTATATGAAATACCCATAAAGGAAAGCTTGTTTTTTTGAGTGAACAGCTATCAAGTACAAACTGAATACTTAGAAGTAGTATACTTAAGCAAATGGCATAATGCGAAGTGGCGGCCCACACAATATTTTCTGATTGATAGGATGAGAAAAGGAATAACATAGCTCCTGATAAGGCCATCCAACAATTGGCATTCGCATTGCCTAGTTGTGTATATAACGAATTGAACGTTTTAAAAATTAGTACTGTATTGAGTGCATGTAAAGCGGTGAATACTAAAAACCATCCAAAAGTATTACATCCGAATAGCAAATAAACAAGTGCTACAAACGCATAATGACCGTAGTAAAAACTATCAAACCCGAATGAATCGAGATACCCTTTAAAACCTTTTATTTGAATTTCATAAATTCCCGAAACGCCATCATCAATAAGCATAGCACCATGCGCAGGAAAGTAGAATACAATTAGGCCAATCCAGCATAGTAAAAACAAAAGGATGTGCCCTGCATGACTTTGAAGAAATTTCTCAATGCGCTTCATCGTCGCAAGTTAAAACAATATTGGTGTTAGGGATGCAAGGATTTATAATTACTTAAACCACATGAAAGAAACTTTTCATATTCTTTTTCCTCTTCAGTAAAACCTTTAGGGGTATTTAAAATACGATGAGTAATTGGATCTATCAAAGCATAAAATGGTTGAGTAGCAGATTTAAAATGTCGTAAGGATAAATCGAACCATTTGTCACCAACAGTTTTGGCCCATTTTTTATCTAAGAAAGGCGTTGCAAATTGTTCGTTTTGTGGAAGTTCTATTTGTTCATCGACGTACAAAGAGGCAATAATGTATTTGTCACTTAAAAGGTTATTGATCGATGGTTTAACCCATACATTTTCTTCCATTTTGCGGCAGTTTACACAAGCCCAACCTGTGAAATCTATCATCACAGGTTTGTGTTGCTTCTTGCCTTCTTCTAATGCATCTTCAAGGTATAGATAAACTTTCAACCCCTTTAAATCGTGTGTTCGGGCAGCAGTGCCTTTTTGTAGTTTTTCTTCTTTATGAAAAAAGCTGTAAAACTTTGGTGGAGGAAAACCACTGACTAGACTAATATCCTTTCCGAAAAAATCTAGGGAAAGATAGCCTGCAAAAATAATTGATACCCCTGCAAGAATTTTCATCACTATAGAGCTCTTAAAAGTAGGATCGTCTTTGAATTTAAATTTACCTAAAAGATATAGGGCCATGATGATGCAAACAATTATCCATAAACCAATAAACAATTCCCTTTTTAATAAGCCCCATTGCTTCACTAAATCTGCATTGGATAAAAACTTCAAGGCAAAGGCCAATTCAATAAATCCGAATACCACCTTTAAGACTGTAAGCCAACCACCAGATTTAGGCAAAGCTTTCAACAAATTAGGAAACATAGCAAACAAAGCAAAAGGTACACCGAGTCCTAATCCGAAACCTGCCATGGCTGGAGTAATTAATTTAGAGTTGCTGATATTTCCCAACACTAAACCAAGTATAGGCCCTGTGCAAGAAAAAGAAACAATTGCTAAAGTGAGGGCCATGAAAAAAATTCCTCCAGCACTACCGATGCTACTTTTCGAATCAATTTTATTTGAAATCGATGAAGGCAAACTAATATCATAATAGCCAAATAGTGAAAAGGCAAAGATCACAAAAATGATAAAGAATATTAAGTTCACCCACACATTGGTAGAAAACTCATTGAGTACGTTTCCGCCCCAACCTAAAAATAAGAAGGGCAAACTCAATAGAAAATAAACTAGAAAAATAAAGAAGCCGTATAAAATTCCTTTTTGAACTCCTTTCTTTTTGTCGCCTGATCCTTTAAGAAAAAAACTAATAGTCATAGGAATCATTGGCAAAGTACAAGGAAAAAACAAGGCAGCGAATCCGCCAAGTATCCCATAAAGCAAGGCAGTCCAAATAGATAGTTCTGCTTGTTGAGTTTCACCGCAATCTCCTACTGGGGTGCCAAAATCTCCATAGGTTTTAGTTGTTGAACTGGCGGTAGCGATGCTTGTATCCTTAATCATTGTGTCAATAGCAGCCACTACAGGACTATCTTTGATTGGGGCAGTGATAGCTGAACTATCTTTTTGCTGTACACTATCTTTCTTGGGTGTTTCTGCAATTGCCTTACTTCCATCGCATTGTTTATTTAAATCTAACTCAATGGATTCGTCTGTCGGAGGTAAACAACCTTGATCGTCGCAAGTTTGATAATAGACGTTTGCTTTAATTTTGCCTTTCTTGGTAAATTTTACTTTTTGAATATATTTCACTTCGTCCTTGAAGTAATAAATGACTCCAACCCCTTTTACATCTTCGGTGATTTTTTTGCCATTTTCTGTCACCTTGCCCACCAAGGTAATATCCTTGTTTTTCTCAAATGTGACTTCGGGTGCAATTAACATGCCATCACCTCCGGGTTTAAATGAATACAAATGCCAACCTTTATCCATATTGGCTGTGATAATTAATTCGGCTTCTGTTTCAGAAATTAATTTAGTGCAGGCTGACAAGTGTACTTTCTTTACACCTTGTCCAAAAACATTCAAAGAAAGAAACAGAGAAAATAAAACTATGCCTATTTTAGATACCATGAGTAGTGTTTATAATTTTAAAGAAAAAGGGATGTCTGTTGGAGGCAAACACATCTTGTCATTACAACATTGAAAGCTAGCCATACCCTTTAATGTGCTGACTTGATTTGCTGTAAACTGAATGGTAAAGTTTATTTCACCTTCGTAATAATTTACCATCCCAATACCGTCCATGTCGTGAGTAACGGGTCGACGTGCAGGCGTTAAAGTACCGATAGTTTGAACGCCTTCTTGATTTGTAATTTTTACTTCAGTTGGAATGAGTAGACCGTCTCCTCCTGGCTC
>JAGNOY010000220.1 GCA_017989935.1 Chitinophagaceae bacterium | reverse complement strand
ATTCTTGAACGTGCTGTACCATTATAACTTGTAAAATTACCCCCAATTAAAATTTTACCATCTGCAGGTTGAATTTCAGAACTAATGATAGTTTGATTTGCTCCAGTACCAATAGTAAATGTAGCGTCAAGCGAACCATCTGTATTCAATCGAGCAATTCTATTCTGACCTGTTGTTCCATTGTAATTATTAAATATGCCTCCAATAATTACCTTTCCATCTGTTTGCAAATTAGATGTATAAACAATGTTGTTCGCACCGGTACCTGTTACAAATGAAGCGTCTAAGACACCCATTTGTGCTACAACCGATGTGTAAGAAATCAAAGAGAAAAAAATTGCGTAAAGTCTTTTCATGAATAAGTATTTAGTGTTGTGATATGAAGTTCAAATATAGGCTTTGATTGCAAATTAGAAAAATAAATGTGTAGTATGCCTAACAAGGCTTCGCTCATAGAAAATATGATGAACTGAGAAAAAATACATCGCTTGAAGTCGATTTAGATTAAATTTGCCATTGATCCAACAACAATGAAAAAGCTTTTTCTATTTATAGGTCTATTTTTTTATTTGAGTTCAGAAGGGCATGTAATTACCTTTTGTGGTGAAGTGGTTCCCATAGATAAAGAGTTTGTATCCAACAAGTTAATGAATACTGTCAAGAAAAATATTAGCTTAGTGAACATGGCTGATATGAGACAAAGAGTCAATAATTACTTCCCTATTTTTGATTTATATTTAAGAAAATGGGGCGTGCCAGCCGACTTCAAATATTTGGCCATTGTAGAAAGTAATCTCAAGCCAGTAACTTCGCCTGTTGGAGCCCAGGGTTTTTGGCAAATCATGCCAGCCACGGGAATTGAACTCGGTTTAAGAGTGAGCAATCCCGACGAAAGAAACGATATTCATCGATCTACAGATGCCGCAGCGCATTACCTGACCAATTTATACAGACAACTAAAAAAGCTCATTGGTGTTTATTCATGGATATTAACTGCTGCCTCATACAATTGTGGCGCAGGATGCATTCAAAAACGTGTTCGGGCCGAACAGCAAACCGATTATTTCGACTTAAATCTCAATCCAGAAACTGCCAATTATGTGTATAGAATCATTGCTATCAAGGAACTTTTCGAATACCCAGAAATTTACATGAAAAATTTTGGCTATAACATTTTTAATAAAGCCAATGCAAACAGACAAATTACTTATTCTGCTGCAGATGCAGATTATAAGTCTTACGGAGCTATTCAACTTAAAGTCAAAAAGAAAAAGAAAGAAAAAGCTATTGAAGAGTTACCTCAATTTGAAGAAAAATTAGTGCCTGCACATATCAAAGGAAAATACAAAAACTTCCAAGATGGAGATCTTGTTTCTTTAGAAGTAGATGAATCTTTTTCTTTAGATGGGGTGTTCAAAGCCAAAGGAAGTAGCATTTCTGGCACAGGCTGGCTAATTGACGATAAAATATTTGTCGATTTAGGCTTTGGGCCTGATGTCACATTCTGTGATGCTGGCGGCGTCAAGGGTATTACACCTCAAGATTTAGATAAAAACAGGCCTATTCTGATAAAAGCCAAGATCTGGAAATAATGCTCAAGGCCCAAATTGCCTCTAATGTTGCATTTTGATAAATTTTCTCAGAATTAACTACATTTGTAGCCTTTTTAAATTATTATTGTCCTATGTCAAGCAACGAATTTTATATTATTAAAGATGAAACAGTATTTGTTCCATCTACTAAGTGGTTCGAAGAAAGAGCTATTGGTGAACTAAAAGAAGCAAATCAACAATATACACTTGCTTCTATGCAAGATAGATTTACTGAACTCATAGATCGTGTGAATGAGGTTAAAAAAGAATTCGATGAAGCTTCTGATAAAGTTAAATTAGCAGGCAAAGTAGTTCGTACAAAATCTTATTTATGTACGGCCAAAGCTATTGGAGATTACCCTTCCTTATTGTCTCAGCTTGATCTGATGGAAGATGAAATTAAAAAAGCCGTTGAGCAAGCCTTGATTGAAAAAGAACGCATTTGCACTGAAGCAGAAGCTTTGTTACAATCAACAGATTGGAAAGAAGCCACTGAAACCTTACGAAATTTACAAGTACAATTCAAAGCATTACCCATAGTGCCTGATTTAAAAAACGAAGAATTAAGAGATAGATTCGAAAAAACTAAAGACGAATTTTTTAAAGGCAAACAAGCCAGCTTCGAAAGTTTCGAGCAGGACTTGCTTGATAATTTATCTAAAAAAATAGATATCTGCGAAAAAGCTGAATCACTTTCTCAATCTGGCGAATGGAAAAAAACTACCGATCTTTATATCGCCATGAACGAAGAATGGAAAAAAATCGGCATGGTACCCAAACATCGTGTCGAAGAATTGTGGTTTAGATTCAGCACAGCAAAAGACATTTTCTTTGCACGCAAAAAAGAACATATCGGAGAAATTATCGTAGAGCATGAAGAAAATTTACTCAAGAAAATGGAGCTGATTGCCAAAGCAGAAGCTATCAAGGAGAGTAAAGAATGGAAAAAAACTACCGAAGAGTACAACCAATTAATGGAAGATTGGAAAAAAATTGGTCGTGTAGCTCAAGAAAAAAGTGATGAAATTTGGAATCAATTTCTCGCAGCTAAAAATTATTTCTTTCAACAAAAAGATGGGCATTATTCTAACTTACGTGTACAACTCGAAGATAATTATGCCAAAAAAATGGCCATAGTAAATTCGGCGGAAGAATTACAACATTCTAACGATTATGAATCAGCCACGCAAGAGTTTATGGACATGTTTGAAGAATGGAAAAAAATCGGACGCATTCCTAAAGAATATGGAGATGGCCCTTGGGAAAGATTTTTGTTAGCTAAGAAAAATTTCTTCGACAGAAAAGATGCCAATAGAGAAAAGAGAAAAGCCGAAGTTGCCAAAGATATTCATGAAAGAGTGGCGAGGAATCGTTCATTCTACAATAAAATCAGCAGAGAATTACAACGTGAAGAAGAACTCTTATTTGATGTAAATGATCGCTTGCAAAATTTACCTCCTACCTTACGTTCTTATGAAAAAAGAGAGGAATACCTTGAGATGATTGAAGAAATAAAAGAGAAGGTAGAAGACATGAAGAAAAAGTGCAAAGAGGTGAAAGATAAAATTCAAGCAGACGAAAGGGAAATTAATTATATCATGCGAGGTCCACGAAGAACTGAACCAAAGCAAGAAAAAAATACGACACAAGCAGCTCAAGAGTCTGCCGCTACAGAACCTAACAATGAAACTGTTTCAGCAACTGTTCATACAGAAGTTCCTGAAATTACCAATGAGGTAGCTGTCGATTCCGAAGAAACTAATATTGAACCTCAAGCCTAAATTTTAAATCCGTACTATGTCAAATAAAGTATTCGAACTCATGAAGGATCTAGAACACGAACAAGTTGTGTTTTGTCATGATCCAAAATCAAATTTAAAAGCAATCATTGCTATTCATAACACCACATTAGGTCCTGCCTTAGGTGGTACTAGAATGTGGAATTACGCTACTGATGATGAAGCCATTGTAGACGCCTTGCGTCTTTCTCGTGGCATGACATACAAAGCAGCCATTTCAGGATTGAATTTAGGTGGTGGTAAAGCAGTAATCATTGGTGACCCTGCCTTGAAATCTGAAACCTTATGGCGTCGCTATGGTAAGTTTGTAAATTCATTGAATGGAAAATATATCACTGCCGAAGATGTGAATACCTCAGCAGCCGATATGGAACACATTTACCTTGAAACAAAACATGTAACAGGCATTCCTGAATATATGGGTGGAAGCGGTGATCCATCTCCTTTCACCGCTTACGGTGTTTTTGTAGGTATGAAGGCTTGTGCCTTTAAAAAATGGGGCTCTGATGATTTAGGTGGCAAAAAAGTATTGGTGCAAGGTGTAGGTCATGTTGGACAATATTTAGTCGGGCATTTGGTGGAAGCTGGTGCTAAGGTATACATCACAGATATCAACCAAGAAAGAATCAAAGAAACTTCTGATAAATACAAAACAGAATTTGTTTCTCCTACAGATATGTTCAAAATTGATTTAGATATTTACGCTCCTTGTGCTTTAGGCGCTACTGTAAATAGTGAAACGATTCCTTTACTAAAATGCCCTATTATAGCCGGTGCGGCAAATAATCAATTAGCTGAAGAAAAAGTTCATGGCCGACAATTGATAGATAAAGGTATTTTATACGCCCCTGATTTCTTAATCAACGCAGGTGGATTAATTAATGTTGCTGCTGAAGCCAGTGGATCTTATAACCGTGAAAAAGTAACCAAAGATGTTGAAAAAATATACGGACGAATCTTAGATATATTTGCACTTTCAGAAAAAGAAGATATCACTACGCAAGAGGCGGCCATGCGAATCGCACAAAAACGCATCGACGATATTGCCCACGTGAAATCAAGATTATAATTATGAAAAAAAGGAATGACTCAGTTGTTCCTTTTTTTTGCTTTAATAGTTTTTCAAGTTAAGCAAGACATTCAATTGGTGCACATTTATGGCTTCAGTTCACTTCAAAAAATAGCACTAGCT
>JAGNOY010000219.1 GCA_017989935.1 Chitinophagaceae bacterium | reverse complement strand
ATTGGGTGCTCTCCAGCAGAGCCAATGTCTGTTTCACTTAACAAAACAAATGTACTATTTTTTAACCTGACACAGTTTAATGAACAGACCCATGATCGATGAGTTGCATTACGTAAATGAAAAGCCCCATTGAAAAATACGCCACCGTTTCGGGCAGGGATTGCAACGGAAATCCCATGCGCCTCGCATGGATTGCAGTGAAAAGCCCGATCTCGTTGAGTTGAAACGATTCAATCGGCTTGAGATAACTTGTCAACTCAACGAGAGCCCGCCAAAAGGAAATTAATCTATCGTGGCCATGCACTTTAATTCTATGGCAATAGGTGTGGGCAGACTATTAATTTCTACTGTGGTGCGACAAGGTTGTGCTGTTTGAAAATATTCGGCATACAAGCGATTATAGGTATGAAAATCTCTTTTCATATTCACTAAAAACACGGTTACATCTACCAAATTTTCCCATTTGCTTCCACTTTCTTCAAGCACAATACGCACATTATCAAATACGCTTCTGCATTGCGCTTCAAAGTCAAAAGCCTTAAAATTTCCATTGGAGTCTAACTCCAAACCAGGTATGGTATTGCCTTCTGGTGTGCGTGGACCAATGCCTGATAAGAATAAAAGCTGTCCAACTTTTCGTGCATGAGGATAGGCGCCAACAGGCTTGGGTGCTTTGGTAGTTGAAATAATTTCTGACATAAATAAATTTGTATGGGGTAAAGATAATCATTCAAGTGAAAAAAAAATCGCCTCGTTTTCACGAAGCGATCTATAAATAATTGTTTATTTAAATTATTGTACCATCATTTTTTTAGTCAATTGATGCTTTTGATTTTTTAGTGTATACAAATAAGTACCTGCCGCCCATGAAGACACATTTACAGGAATATAATTCATACCTATTGTTGTTTTGACAGTTTGAGAATACATGATCTCACCCATCATATTGCTTACTGTAAACAATAAATTCTCAGCTTGATTAGATTCGAATACGATGCGTGCAGATTCATCAGCTGGATTAGGCATGCTACCTACTAACTCAAAACCATATTGTGCTAAATCGCTAACACCCGTTGCAAAACAAGGCGTTGGGAACACTAAAATTCTGTAGTCTGTAATGGCGGTTAAAGTATCTGTAACTCTACCTGGATAAAAAGTAGGAATCAGGGCATCAAGAATCAAATCAGCACTATGAATATTGCTGGTATACACCCTTAAATTGATGGTCAGAGGTAAGGTTGCAGCGGAAGTGCCTGCGGGTACATTGCCGCTTACTTTTACACAAGCTAAAGAATCGCCTTTTAATACTAATCGTGTAAAATTACTTTTAGGTGAACCTGCACCTGCAGCTGTTAAAGGAGCTGGTACAGATTGTACACTTAAATAAGTTGGCAATCCAACTATATTAGCATCTACTACAAATGAATCAATTTGTGCAGTAAGCACCCCTTGAATCGGCGTTGTAATTGTAATCACTGTATCCTTGGCTGCTTTCAAATACATGAGTTGCTCATAATAAGTACCCGGACAAGCATTGGCCATATTGGTGGCACTATCAGGTAAAATATAGGCATTTTTTGGAGAGATTTGTGTACCTGGCACACAGATAGTTTGGGCAAATAAAGTGGTGGTTAATAAGGAAACCAAACTGAGTAAAAATATTTTTTTCATATAAAAAGTTTCATTAAAGGTAGTCTTTTAGTATTTTTCACACAAATTTACTACATGAAAATATTTTTACTGCTCTGTAGCTTCCTTGGTTTTCAAACTTTATATGCCCAACAAGTCAAGGTTTCAGGAACTATTCAAGACAGTGTTACCCGAGAAAACCTAATGGGAGTGAGTATCGGTTTTGGCGGAAATATTGGCACAAGAACCAATGCAGATGGTAAATTTTCTTTAGCGATAATGCCAGGTAAATACAGTATCACCCTAAGATATACAGGGTATCATGATCAAAAGCTAGCCATCGATATCCAAGCAAACCAAGATTTAGAATTTAATTGGGTGTTGCAAGCCAAAACCAATGACCTTAAGATAGTGACAGTAAGTGGAAGTCGATTCGAAAAAAGACTAGCCGAAGAAATTGTGTCGATGGAGGTGATCAAACCTGCCCAAATTTTAAATACCGCGAACAATAGTATGGATGATGCCTTAAATCGGGTACCAGGTGTGGATGTGGTAGAAAATCAAGTAAATATCCGTGGTGGTTCTGGTTGGAGCTATGGCGCCGGAAGTCGTGTATTGGTATTAGTAGATGATATGCCCATGCTAACTGCTGATGCGGGCGATGCCAAATGGGATTTCTTACCGCTCGAGAATTGCGAACAAGTCGAAATACTTAAAGGTGCCTCCTCTTCATTATATGGTTCCTCTGCCTTAAATGGGGTTATTAATTTTCGCACAGGCTTTGCGCGACAAAAACCTAGAACAAAAGCCATGTTGTATAATGGTTTGTATGGAAACCCGAAAAATAAAAATTGGATTTGGTGGAATAAACAACAACCATCTTTTCAAGGAGGCTATTTAATGCATGCACAAAAATTTGGCCAACTCGATGTAGTCTTTGGCTCAGCTTGGTTTATGGAAGACTCTTATCTGCAAGGCGATTTGAGTCGCAGAGGTCGAGGCAACCTGAATTTACGCTATCGTTCTAAAAAAATTGAAGGCTTATCTTTCGGACTCAATTCGAATGTGCAATTAAATAAAAGTCAAACCTTTTTCTTCTATCAACCCGATAGCGGCAACAATCATTTGTATGAACCCTTTGGCGGCTTAGCAGATTCTACAACGACAGTTAACAAAAACAACGGTCAACGTATGAATTTTGATCCTTCTATTACGTATCAAACTAATCATGGAACTCGACATACTTTAAGAACACGCTTTTTTAGGAGTAAAAATTCTATCCCAGAAAAAAAACAATCCTCTTTAGCAGATACTTATTACGGCGAATACCAATTTCAAAAAACGTTTGATTCAGAAAATCCAATTTTAAATCAGTTTCACTTGGTCTCAGGAATTTCGGGTAGCTATAGCAATGTAATTGGTGAACTTTATGGCAATCATACCATTTCAAATTTGGCCCCCTATGCACAACTAGAAAAGAAGATTGGCAAAATTTGGAGCTCTGTAGGCGTTCGTTATGAATTGAATCAAGTAGATCAATATAAGATGGAGAAAAAACCTGTATTCCGCGCTGGCATCAATGCAGAAGTTGATCAGGCAACCTTTGTCAGAGCTTCATTTGGTCAAGGTTATCGATATCCATCTATCGCAGAAAGATTTGTACAAACCTCCTTCGGTGCCACACGAGTTTTCCCAAATCCTGCATTAAAATCAGAAACTGGATGGAGTTCCGAATTAGGCATCAAACAAGGATATAAAATTGGTTCTTGGCTTGGGTTTATTGATATTGCTGGCTTTTGGACGGAATACAAGGATATGATGGAGTTTAACTTTGGCATTCATTTACCTGCCGATTCAACCATTAGTCAAGTATCAAACCCTATCGATTATTTAGGATTTAAATCTATCAATGTAGGCCGTACCAGAATCAATGGCATCGATATGTCTATCATGGGCGAAGGCAAGCCAGGACAAATTACCACACGCTTTGTTTTAGGTTATACTTATATGAATCCAATTCAAGTAAATCCTGATTCAGTCATTAAGGCCAATATTAGCGGACCAACGAATACGCTTAAATATAGATACCGACACAGTGGCAAATTTGATATTGAAGCAAACTATCGAAAAATCACTTTGGGTACAACGTTATTGTATAATTCTTTCATGCAAAATGTAGATGAGGTGTTTGAAAATTCTAAACCTAAAGAAAATATTTTCGGACAAATTTTCGAAGCAGGCACTGGTATTCCAACCTCTGTAAGAAAGTTTAGAAGCGAGAACAATAAGGGTACTTTTGTGTGGGATATTCGCTTGAGCTTACAAATTTTAAAACAAGCCAAATTAGCCTTTATCACTAAAAATGTATTGAACACAGTGTATGCAGAAAGGCCTGCTATTATTAGTCCTCCAAGAAATTACACTTTGCAATTATCGGTAGATTTGTAATGCACTTTTGGGTGGCAGACACGCTATCGCTCATACTCCTCTCCCGAATCGGCTATGAAGTTGCGTGTAAAATTTAATTTCGTGAAGCCTCTCGGGATGCGGGGTATCCGCTCTATCGTTGCCACAAATTCGAGCCATAGAATTATCTTCGTTAAACTACCTGATGAAGGTTAATAAACGAAGTTGAATTAGATATATAGAAGTGGCGTAGATGACATAATTCAATGCTTATCTGTTAAGCTACCTTACGAAACTAATAAACTCAGATGTCATCTATCTAATACCAATAAATAGCAAAAAATCTCCTTGGGAGAGACGGCATAAGATTCGAGGCAGCTAAAAATATTGAAATCGAAGCCAAACTTTTATCCGCTGTCTGAGCACAAGCGAAAGTTATTATATGGCGAATATCTTCATGTGCGAGTTTGGATAAAAGTGGCGTAGATGAAATTATTTTTATGCCAAGAATCTTCAGCCTAGACTTTTTGCTCAACTTTTGCGTCATGGCAAAAGTGGAAAAACAA
>JAGNOY010000218.1 GCA_017989935.1 Chitinophagaceae bacterium | reverse complement strand
TGGCCACTTCATCCATTTGCTCAATGCTGAGTGAATTATTGCCGGTTTCCTGAATTAAATGTAAGACAGGAATCAAGGCACTTTTTTGTTTTCCAGCTGGATAACGAGCAACTAGCTTGTTTATTTTCTCAATGATATCGGCGTTGAAAGTCATAATATTTTTTTGTATTCTTCTAATTAAGCGTCTAATTCTCCAGCAATTAAGTTTAAGCTACTCATAGTGACTACAGCATCACTTAGCATACTGCCTTTAATCATTTCTGGATAGGCTTGATAATAAATAAAGCATGGTCTTCTGAAATGAAGTCTGTAAGGCGATCTTCCACCATCGCTAATTAAGTAAAATCCTAATTCACCATTACCACCTTCCACAGAATGATAAATTTCACCCACAGGAATTTCGGTTTCGCCCATCACAATTTTAAAATGATAAATTAAGGCTTCCATTTTGGTATATACATCTTGCTTTTCAGGCAAATAAAATTCTGGGATATCGGCATGAAAAATAGTTGGATCTAAGTCTTTGATTTTATCTAGGCATTGTTGTATCATTTTACAACTTTGCCAAATTTCTTCGTTGCGTACTAAAAATCTATCATATACATCTCCCGTTGTACCTACAGGAATAGAAAAATCTAAATCTTGATATCCACTGTATGGGTGGGCTGTTCTGATATCGTAATCGATACCCGCTGCTCTTAAATTAGGGCCGGTAAATCCATAGTTCAGTGCACGTTCTGCTGAAATACCGCCCACGCCCATAGTTCTTTCCATGAAAATTCTATTTCGAGAAAACAAGGTCTCGAATTCCTTCATGGCTTTCGGGAAGGTTTTCAAAAAGTGGTTTATTTTTTCAAAGGCGAGGGGAGAAAAGTTTCTCTCAAAGCCACCAATGCGCCCGATATTGGTTGTTAAACGAGAACCACAGATTTCTTCAAAAATTTCATAAATCAATTCACGGAATTCGAATACGTATACAAATCCTGTAAGTGCGCCAGTATCAACACCAATCACCGAATTACAAACCAAATGATCGGCGATTCGTGAAAGTTCCATGATGATAATTCTCATATACTCAACACGCTTTGGCAATTCGGCTTTGATTAATTTTTCAAAAGTCATATGCCACCCCATGTTATTAATAGGAGAAGAGCAGTAATTTAATCGATCTGTAAGTGGAGTAATTTGATAGTATGCCCTATGCTCTGCAATTTTTTCGAAAGCTCTATGAATAAACCCCACAGTAGGCACTGCATCGATAATTCTTTCACCATCCATTTCCAAAATATTCTGAAAAACGCCATGCGTCGCAGGATGTGTTGGTCCAAGATTGAGGGTAGTGGTTTGCTTAAGAAGCGAACCTTCTGGTAATTGTATATTTGGTTTTTGATCCATGTGGCTCACAAAATATTCTTTTAATTAATTAACGGCCAAACATGGCATCATCTTTATCAATACGAGTTTGGTCTTCAAGTGGAAATTCTTTTCTAAGAGGGTGGTAGTCCATTTCATCTACATTCATGATACGAATTAAATTTGGATGACCTACAAAATTGACTCCAAAAAAATCATACGCTTCACGCTCTAGCCAATTGGCTGTGGCGAAAACGCCTGTAGCAGTGTACACATCTGGTTTTTCAATCGGCGCATATACTTTATACCTGATTCGTAAAGAATGTTTAATGTTCTGAAGCAAATATACGACAGCTAATTCTTCTCCCTTTCGTTCGGGGTAATGAACAGCTGTGAGATCATTCAAAAAAGTAAATTCCATGCTTGGGTCGTCATGTAAGAAATTTAAAATCTTCAGATTATGTTCTTTAGGACTTTCGAAGGTCAAGAGACCATAAGGTTCTTCAAAACCTATTACTTGATCTCCAAATTTCTCTACCAATTTATTTTTAACTTCCTCGTTTGTCAACATAAATGCTTTGTAATATTTTATTGAATACCATATCCGTTCAACAATTCTTTGTATTTGTCGGAATGACGTCTGCGGATATTTTCATGTTTTACTAATTCTTGAACCTTCATGAAACCATCAATGATAGCTTCTGGTCTTGGCGGGCAACCTGGCACATATACATCAACCGGAATCACTTGATCTATACCTTGTAAAACGGAGTAAGTATCAAAAATTCCTCCGCTACTTGCACAAGCTCCAACTGCCATAACCCATCTTGGTTCGGCCATTTGAAGATACACTTGGCGTAAAACTGGCGCCATTTTTTTAGCAATAGTTCCCATCACCATAATCAAATCGCATTGACGTGGAGAAAAACTAAGTCTTTCTGCACCAAAACGCGCAAGGTCGTAATGTGCGGCCATTGTAGCCATAAATTCAATACCACAGCATGATGTGGCAAAAGGTAGGGGCCATATAGAATTACTTCTAGCTAATCCAACAGCCTCACTCAATTTCATGGAAAAAAATCCTTCGCCACCATAGCCTTGAGGAGGTTCTACCAATTTTATTTTTGTATTATGTGTTACTGGTCTCATGTAATTTTCGAGAAATTAGGGGTTATTTTAAAATGTTCAATTAATCTTCCCATTTAAGGGCTCCTTTTTTAATTATGTAAGTAAAACCAAGAATAAAGAAAGCGACGAACATAATCACCGCTAAAAAACCATCCCAACCTAGAGTTCTAAAGTTGATGGCATAAGGATAAAAGAAAATAACTTCTACATCAAAAAGGACAAATAAGATAGCCACCAAAAAATACTTAACTGCCAAGGGTTGTCTAGCATTTCCTTCCTGCTCTATACCACACTCGAAATTTTCAAGTTTGTCAGTAGTTTTACGTCGAGGACCCAAAAAATGTGTTCCTGCCATCATTAAAGCCACAAAGCACACCGCCACTATCAATTGGATAGCAATAGGGAAATAATTAAAAGGGGTATTTGTTAAATCTAGTAGTAACATCCGTGAAATCTTGATTAATCGCACAAAAATAGTCTCAAAATGTTCAATCTTCAAATAAATAAAAACTATTCTATCTTTTTTTTTATAATATTTTATTCAGCAAATTTTATTACTAACTTTACTTAGCCTAAGGCCGTCTAAAACTAAGTTAAACAATTTTTCCCATGATAAAAATTAGCAGTCAAATTTTACTTTGCCTTTTAATTAGTCACCTGTCATTTTCGCAAGGACTGATACGCTTTTACAATCAAGGCAAAGTAGGCTATAAAAATGAATCCAATCAAATTATTGTCAATCCAATGTATGATGCAGGCAGTGAATTTTCGAATGGTTTAGCTATTGTGGTGAAAGACAACAAACGTGGTTATATCAACAATAAAGGTGAAATAGCCATAGAATTAAAATTTGATGATGCCTCAGAATTTGTAGATGGTTTAGCCGCAGTAAAATATGCCAATTTATATGGTTTTATTAATCAACGAGGCGAATGGTTTGTTCAACCTATATATCAAATAGCCTTTAGTTTTCAAGAGGGTTTGGCAAGAGTGCAAAAGAATGGCCTTTGGGGTTTTATTAATCAACGAGGCGAATGGGCAATTCCTTGCAAATATCAGATGGCTCTAGATTTGTCTCATGGTTTGGCTGCTGTGCAACTTAATGGTAAGTTTGGATTTATTAATAAGCAGGGTAAGTTGGTCATTCCATGCAAATTTGATTTAGCAACGAATTTTAATGCTGAATTGAAGAGTCATGTAGTTATCGAACATGAGCATTACGTAATTAACACAAAAGGTCAGACACTTGAAAAGATAGAACCTTTTGAGGAGCATGATAGGGCGAAGAAGTAAGCATTAGGATTGTATAATAATTAAATCTATTATTGAGTCGAATGGTCTAATGAGCTTCGAACGTGAATCATCAGACCTTAAATGTTTTAGGGTACTGGGTTTAATTACTACTTAACATAATATTAATTATGGGAATAATGTATTTAAAAAATACAAGTCAATATTCAATAAAGTCCTTTAATACAAACACCTTTGGCGTGCCCTCCCAAAACCTCGGGCCGAGCTCTTCACTGCAATCCATGTGCGTTTTGAAGAACGCCCATGGGATTTCCGCTGCGATCTCTCACGCGATTGATTTGAGTAAATAAGTTTCTGTAAATCTTAGTTTGAATGATTTTCCAAGCTCGAATTAATCAATTGCATTTCAGGATTCACAAGATTCATCACAGCTCTTTCAATAGCCTCCTGATCATAACCACATTCTTTATGCAGCTCAGATGGCTTACCGTGCTCAATAATTAAATCCGGGATACCCAAAATCTTTACAGTTGGTTTGTACCCATGTTCGGCAAAAAATTCAAGACATGCACTGCCAAATCCACCAGGAATACAACCATCTTCCACAGTAATTACATGAGTGTATTTCTTGCCAATTTCGTGCAATAATTCAAAATCTAAAGGCTTGATAAACAACATGTTGTAATGAGATACCTGAATTCCTGCTTTATTTAAATTTTTACAAGCATTTACCACAAAATTACCCGGATGTCCTACAGAAAGTATAGCAATATTTTCACCAGCCTGTATTTGCTCACCTTTCCCAATCCTTAAGTTTTCAAAAGGAGTTTGCCAAACCGGCATTACACCTTCACCACGTGGATACCGTATCACAA
>JAGNOY010000217.1 GCA_017989935.1 Chitinophagaceae bacterium | reverse complement strand
ATCGTTGTAAAGTATAAGGAAGTCATTTGTAAGGAATACATGGCTGCATGGAAAGGTTGTTGGTCCCAGAAAGTTTCGTTGATGAATATCTTTCCGCCAGGATTCAATGCTTTTTTGCATTTATGTAATATATTGATAATTTCCTCATCAGAAAAGCAATCTAAAAATTGACTCATCCAAATAATATCGTATTTGCCTGGGATGTCGAGGGAATTGTCGAGAATATTATGGGCTTCTTTGGTGTATCTGGTTGTAAATCCAGCTTGGTTGATATTTTTTTCACAGACTTCTAATTGAGGCGGCAAATCTATCATCGTCATGTCTACGGTTGGATTGTGCAGCAAGCATTGAATCGTGAATTTGCCTGTATTTGCGCCAATATCAAGAATTTTAGCTGGATTGAACGAAAATAAATAAGGCATAATAAGTGGGAAGATATGATCGGAGTAATAATGATCAAAATCGAACCAACTTTTGCTTTGTTGTGGGGTTAGCTGAGTAAGGCCTTGATACAAGGTTTGCCATGGCCCAAGATATTTAAGACCTTCTGGTTTGCCTTGCTCTATACTTTCTTTGAGCTTACCTGCGCCTTCATAGCAAATATCGCGCATATAAGAAGTATTGATTTTTACCATAGCATCAGTGATGAACATGCTACCTGTTTTGGTAATATGATATTGTTCATCTTCTTCATAAATTAAACCTATACCAATGCCGGCTTCGAGAAGAATTCTTACGCCATAATCGCTGATTTTCATTTGTTGAGTAATGGCGGAAAATGTCAAGCCTTCGTTGTGTTGATGAAGCATATCAAGTATGCCATAATCTCTTAATAAAACGGAGGCTTGAAAGGCATATGGCGCAAAAGAAATAAAATGAGCTTTTTCTAATGCAGTAAATGCATGGTATTCTCTATCTTTAAAAAAGGATTGTTTATTGGGCATAAGTTAATTCAATAAGAATTTTAGTGGGGCAAATATAAGGGCAAAAACTGATTCTGATGAAGATTGTAGAAATTGAAATTAGGCAAACGAAACAAATTGATTTATGGGTTTAATAAATTTATTTTATTTAATGAAATGAAGTTAGAGGCTACTTATTCAGGCCAAATAGTTTGCTGATTGGATAATTCATTTGTTTTACACAGAAAGCATCTTATTTTTGTGCGTTATCAAAATTAATTCACTTTGGCTATTTTAGGTCATCTTATTGCTCGCTCCTTAAGAATCAGGCAAAATTTTAATATTCTTACTGGTACACCAAGAGGATATCAGGTTCAGGTGTTGAGTAGGCTCTTAAAAAAGTCGAAAAAGACGCATTTTGGAAAGCATTATCATTTCAGTGCGATGTTGAGCGAAGATGATTTATATAAAAGCTTCAAACAACATATTCCTTACCATAATTATAATCAGATGTATAATCGATGGTGGAAGTTTTGTCATGAAGGTGAATCAAATATTTGCTGGCCGGGTAAAGTAAAATATTTTGCTTTGAGTTCGGGTACTTCTGAAAGCGCTAGCAAACATATTCCGGTAACTGACGATATGATTAAATCTGTGAAACGAGCTGGCATGAAGCAGTTTTTTTCTATGCAGAATTTTAGCTTGCCACCAGAAATTTTTGGAAAAGGAATTTTAATGTTAGGTGGAACTACTTCGTTGTTTGAACATGGCGATTATTATGAAGGAGATATGAGTGGTATTAGCGCCAAGAATATGCCAAGATGGTTGTCATTTTTGTTTTATAAGCCTGGACAAAGCATTTCTAAACGCACACGTTGGGAGGATCGTATAAAATTGATCGTACGTAAAGCACCAAAATGGAATGTAGGCACTGTATGCGGCGTGCCGGCTTGGGTGCAAATAGTATTTGAAGAAATTATCAAATATCATAAAGTCAAAAATATCCACGAGATATGGCCCAATTTAGCTTTGTATATTCATGGTGGTGTGTCGTTTGAACCTTATCGAGAAAATTTCAAAAATTTGCTCGGTAAGCCTGTTACATTTATAGAAACTTATATGGCTTCTGAAGGTTCGTTTGGATTTCAAGCTAGGCCTGATACGCGTGGAATTAAGTTGATATTGAATAATGGGATTTTTTATGAATTTGTACCTTTTAACCAAGAAAATTTTACGGATGAAGGGGAGATCATTCCTGAGGCGAAATCCTATATGGTACATGAAGTGATAGAAGAAAAAGAGTATGCAGTTGTATTATCTACTTGTGCAGGTGCATGGCGTTATGTGATAGGAGATGTGATTAAGTTTACATCCGTGAAGAATAGCGAATTTGTGATAGTTGGCCGAACTAAGCAGTTTTTGAGTTTGTGTGGGGAGCATTTGAGTGTAGACAATATGAATAAAGCCATTGATGAAGTGCAAAAAAAGATGAATATTTCCATCAAAGAATTCACGGTGTCAGGCTATGTTCATCAAGGCTTATTTGCACACAAATGGTTTATTGGTTGTGATGAGGAGGTGGATGAACAAGAAGTGATTCGAACGATTGATGAGATGCTTTGTAAAATCAACGACGATTATGCGGTTGAACGAACCTCGGCATTACCTCATTTATTTATTGAAGTATTACCTACCCAAACCTTTATAGATTTTTTACATGCCACAGGGAAATTTGGGGCTATGAATAAATTTCCTAGGGTGCTTAAAAATAAGCAATACGAGCAATGGGCCACATTTTTAGCGAGTAAGCAATTGGTATGATCAGGACATATATCTCCTGGATTTTTTTTACGTTGAGTGCTCTTGTGAGCATGTATTTTTACTTTAATTACGGAAAAGAATCTTATACCTTTTATGGTGATGCAGAGGGGTATTATTCTTATTTGCCTTCTGCATTTATATATCACAACTTTCATGCTATCGATTCATTGCCAAATAATAAGGGTATTGAATATCCAATTATGCATGACATGGAAAGTTTGCATGCAAATGCTAAGCGCAGTCCGAAGGGATATATTGTGAATCAATATACTTATGGAGTGGCTTTACTAGAAATGCCTTTTTTTCTGATGGCCCATGCTTATGAATATATGAAAGGCTATGCAATGAATGGTTATTCTACCAATTATCATTATTTCATTAAGTTATGTTCTTTTGTGTATGGTATGTTGGGGCTTTGGTTTATGTTTTTGATGTTGCGAAAATTATTTGACGCAGATACTGCGCGTATAGTATGTGCTTTAACATTATTAGGCAGTAATTTGTTGTGGTTTACGTACTTTCAATCGGGCATGGCGCATGTACCGGTATTTTTTTTATATGCAGTATTTTTGTGGAATTGTTTTTGGCTTTTCGAAAAACCCACTTGGAAACGGTTTTTATTGATGGGTTTTTTAGGGGGCTTGATTACGATAATCAGACCCACAGACATTTTGCTGTTGTTATTTCCTTTATTATATCAGGTTTATTCGTTAGCTAGCTTGATTGAAAAAATGAAGTTTATACGCACGCATGCCCTGAAGATTTTAAGTGCTGGTTTGATTTTTGCAATTCCAATTTTACCTCAAATGTTTTTTTGGAAAAAGTACGCAGGTTCGTTTTTATATTATAGTTACAACGATCAGGGATTTTCTTGGGTGCCCAAGCAAATTTATGAGGGGTTGATAGGCATGCATAATGGATGGTTGGCTTATTCTCCTATGATGATCTGTTCCTTAGCAGGGTTGGTATTTATAAAGAAATTAAAACCCTATTTGTTGTCGATTGTATTCATCTTGGTGGCATATGTATTGGTGATTTATTCGTGGTGGTGTTATACATATATGAATGGATTTGGTTCGAGACCCATGATACATATTTATCCTTTGTTAGGAATTTCGTTTGCTGTGTTTATTCAATGGATATTGAAAAGAAAAATTTGGATGCAAATACCAATTTGGATTTCCATTTTTTTATTGGCATTCGTCAATATCTCATTGAGTATTCAAATGGCTAAGGGAAATCTAGATTCGAATGAAAGTAATTTGACATATAACCAATCTATCTTATTTAAATCTAGTGTAAACTATGATGATTTACTCAAGTTAGATTTAAATCAACGTCAACCTGATGAGCATACCTTAGAAATGTTGAGTACACTCGGTCAATTGACCTTTGAAGACTCTACAGCATTTCGTTATAAATCCAACATATATGGTCATCAAGGCAAAGTGATGGAAATAAACGCTGGTGACGAGTATAACCCCAATTTAAGTGGCTTACTACCTGCTATGTCGGCACAAGAAAAATATGTGGTGCATTGTTCGGGCGATTTTTATGTGCAAGCCACTCAGCCTAGCGACTATACAAATTCGTTGTTGGTATTGGATATACAACGACATGATTCTGTGGTCTTATGGAAAAGTATTCATATCAATAATAAAATAGGGTATAAAGATTCAGTGGGGCAATCGGCTTTAAGTGCGGCCCCACGTAAAGGCATCAATAATTGTTGGGGGAATATTCCTTATTATATTAAGTTGCCGGATGGACTGCAAGAAGGCGATAAAATTTCATTAAGTATTTGGAATCTTGGATGGGCTCATATTTATGTAGATAATTTGAAGTTGGTGTTGTTTAAGCAAAAGAAAGTGGTAAATTAATTTATACCCA
>JAGNOY010000216.1 GCA_017989935.1 Chitinophagaceae bacterium | reverse complement strand
TCCTTGCCTTCTGTGGCCTGCAGTACACCTGAGGCTTTAGCTTGGGATGTATCATTTCAGCAAACCAATGATCCTTCTGGTAGAGCAGTGAAAAGTGTACATCTTGATGGATATAAGTAGGAGCGAGCGATGCATTTTTATTTGGGTGGCAGACACGCTATCACTCATACTCCTCCTCCGAATCGGCTATAAAGCATCTAGAAGTATTGAAACAAGTGAAGCCTCTCGGAGTGCGGGGTATCCGTTCTATCGTTGCCACGGGCATCCGTTTTCTTATTGATTATCCGAGAAACTACCTTATACAGCATATGAATATAGATGGCTTCTATCTAATACCAACAAATTGAAAAAAATCTTCAAGGAGGAGATGGCCTAAGATTCGAGGCAGCTAAAAATATTGAAATCGAAGCCGAACTTTTATCCACTGTTTGAGCACAGACGAATGCTGCTATATAGAGAAAATCATTAAGTGCGAGTTTGGATAAAAGTGGCGTAGATGAAATTATTTTTATGCCAAGAATCTTCAGCCTTGATTTTTTGCTCAACTTTTGCATCAAAGCAAAAGTGGAAAAGCTACCAGGTATCTTTACGGATAATCATAGTTTTCTTAGAGTGTTTTTAGTTCAATTTATTTTTTCGCTTTCAAATTAGCTTCTAAAAATTGATCTTGCTCCCATAGTAAATGAAGTATATTTTCCTTAGCAGCATAGCCATGACTTTCTTTAGGAAGTAGCAACAATCTTACAGGTGCGCCTAATCCTTTCAAGGCTTGGAAGTATCTTTCTGATTGCAAGGTAAATGTGCCAGGATTATTGTCGGCTTCACCATGAACAAGCAATAAAGGTGTTTTCATTTTATCTGCATTCATAAATGGCGACATCTTGTTATATACATCAGGCACATCCCAATAGTTTCGTTGCTCACTTTGAAAACCAAAAGGTGTTAATGTTCTATTATACGCACCACTGCGTGCAATACCACAAGCAAATAAATTTGAATGGGTTAATAAATTAGCTGTCATGAAGGCACCATACGAATGTCCTCCAACTCCCACTTTTTTTCGATCGATGAAACCGAGCTTATCTACCGCATCTATCGCAGCTTGTGCATCGGCAATTAATTGCGGAAGAAAGGTGTCATTCGGTTCTGTGCTGCCTTCGCCGATAATCGGGAATGAGGCATCATCTAACACAGCATAGCCTCTAGTTACCCAATATACAAAAGAACCATAGTATGGGAACGTAAATTCATTCGGATTTGATTTGTTTTGCCCAGCACTATTTTTGTCTTTAAATTCCTCTGGATAAGCCCAAATCAACAAGGGTAATTTTTCTTTCTTCACCATGTCGTATCCTTTAGGTAAGTATAAGGTGCCATTTAAATCAACCCCGTCATTTCTTTTGTACCTGATAAGTTCCTTGTGTATGTCTTTGATACTCTCAAACGGATTTTTGAAAAAAGTAATTTGAGTTAGGGCATTTTTCTTTTTGATATTTCTAAAATAATAATTTGGGAATTCAGTAGGCGATTCTATTCGAACCAATACTTCACCTTTTTTATAATCTTCAATAGATTGTAAATCTTCTTTTTTATTTGTATAGGTAGATTGATAAAGTCGTTTTGTTTTGAGTGTTTGCATATCCATTTCATCAATAAATGGAAATTGTCCATCTTTGGTAAATCCGTTACCCAGTAAATAGGCACGATTGTTTTCTAAGGCAAGTACATAACGACCAAATTCATTCTTCTTCATTTCAAATTCTCCAGGATCTGTATACACATCTTGAGAATTTCTATCAAAAATAATTTTGGGGGCTTGAGCTGAATTTGATGGATTGAAAAAATAAGTCTTTTCGTTTCTTGTATCATACCACGAATCATAGGCAAGGGCCATGTTAGCATTACACCAAGTGATGCCGCCGAATCGTTGCTTCGTTTTAATTAAACTAATCGGCTCCTTATCAAATGGGGCTCTCCAGATAAACACTTCATCTCGCATGTCGACTTTATTTTCAGGATTCCCTTCATCTAAGGCATTGACATATGCCCAGGTAGCAGGTTCATCTGCACGCCAACCTAAACTTCTTTTTCCTTTGCGCACTGCTGAAAAACCTTTGGGCATAATTTCAGATAGCGGTACTTGATTCACTAGTTTAACGAGTTGACCTTGCATATCGTACACCTGAGTTGTTTGAGGAAAGCGATTATAAGGAACTATATACGAGAAGGGTCTTTGTATGGTCGTGATCATCACATATTTTCCATCAGGGGAAATAGATTCGGAGCTATACAAATCTGTTTGTTTAAACAAATTCATTTTGCCATTCATATCAATGATGTGTAATTCTGAACTTGCTATTGTCTCAAAATTTTGTTCATCAATGGGGGTTTTTAGCATATCCGAGTATGTTCTGTTTTGTGATTTAGCTCCGTCGCTTTTCGAAAAAGTTGGACCTGTTGGAAGGGCATTTTTTGTATCAATTAAAGTAGGACGGTTTTTAGGTAATACTTTAATGAGCATGTGCTCATTGTCGTTGAGCCAACTAAACAAGGTTCCGATATTGGCATTTAATATGCCTTCAGATAGTTTTTTAGCACTAGCTTTGGCAACATCTAATACCCATAATTCAACGCCTTTGGTTGTGGTATGTGTAAATGCAATTTTCTTTTCGTCTAACGACCATGAAAGGTTAGCAATTTTTGGATTTTGTGGTAAGCCACTGACCTGTAAATCTTCTCCTCCTTGAATTTTTCTTACTTTTAGGTTGGTGATATAAGTGATGGTGCTTGAGATATTGGTTACAGGATTAATTCTCAATCCAGCTAACTTTAGTTCTTCCTGATTTAGATCTTCTAAAGTTTTATACATATTTCGATATCTCAAAATCATGTATTCTTTTTTTGTATCCATGATCACACTTGGTGCAGGTTGCACATCTACTAAATCTAAAATTTCTTTGGGCGGTTTTTGATAAAGTACATTGTCTTGAGCTTTTAGTACAGAGACAAAAAATAGTAAAATCAACAGGCTTGATAGAATTCTCATAATATATTTTTGATAGGGTAAATGTAAAATAATCTGCTAGTAAAAACTTGACTTTATTGGAATTGATTTTCATATAAAATTCAACAACACTTTTTATAAGATGTAATTATTTAGCGAGACGCTTGAATATTATGGGCACAAGCGGGACGTTTGCACCATGCATAAGACATCTAAATATTTTGGGGACTAGCGAAACGTTTGCACCCTGAAAGACGTGTACACAATTAAAGACTACTCAGCCATAGCCCCGATAGAACGGATATCCCACGCGCCTCGCGTGGATATGAGTGATAGCGGGATTAGCTTCTAAAAAATAAATCCTACATACTGCGACGATATTGTCCACCGACTTCAAACAAGGCGTTCGTGATTTGTCCTAAGGAACAATATTTCACTGTCTCCATTAACTCTTCAAAAATATTGCCATTGTGAATTGCAACCTGCTGAAGTTTATGTAACTTTTCTTTACCTAAATCTCCGCTTCGAGCCCATAGGTTTTGTATGCCTTTGATTTGAAATTCTTTTTCTTCTGTAGCGCTTCGAATCACTTCTTGAGGAAGCACCGTAGGGGAGCCTGTTGAACTTAAAAAAGTATTCACCCCGATAATTGGAAATTCGCCTGTGTGTTTCAAGGTTTCATAATACAAACTTTCTTCTTGAATTTTACTACGTTGATACATGGTTTCCATGGCACCTAATACACCGCCTCTTTCTGAAATACGATCAAATTCGGCATACACAGCTTGTTCAACTAGTTCCGTCAATTCTTCAATGATGAAAGAACCTTGCAATGGATTTTCGTTTTTAGCTAAGCCTAATTCTCGATTAATAATCAATTGAATGGCCATGGCTCTGCGTACACTTTCTTCTGTAGGTGTTGTGATTGCTTCGTCGTAAGCATTGGTATGAAGGGAATTGCAGTTGTCATAAATGGCATATAAAGCTTGCAAGGTCGTACGAATATCATTGAAATCAATTTCTTGGGCATGCAAGCTTCGGCCGCTTGTTTGAATATGATATTTCAACATTTGACTACGTTCGTTTCCGCCATATTTATTTTTCATGGCTTTGGCCCAAATCAATCTTGATACACGTCCTATGACACTATATTCTGGATCGATCCCATTGCTAAAGAAGAAGGATAAGTTAGGAGCAAAATCGTCGATATGCATACCGCGACTTAAATAATACTCTACAAAAGTAAAGCCATTGCTTAAGGTAAAGGCAAGTTGAGATATAGGATTAGCACCCGCTTCGGCGATATGATATCCACTGATACTCACACTATAAAAATTTCTTACGCCTTGATCGATAAAATATTGCTGCACATCGCCCATGAGTTTAAGTGAAAATTCTGTGCTGAAAATGCAAGTGTTTTGGGCTTGATCTTCTTTTAAAATATCAGCTTGCACGGTGCCTCGCACTTGTTTGAGCGTATCTGCCTTGATTTGTTGATAAACTTCAGCAGGCAATACTTGTTCGCCTGTAACGCCTAATAACATCAAGCCTAAACCGTTATTTCCTTCTGGTAATACGCCACCATCTTCTTTTGAAGAGTGATTAAAATAACT
>JAGNOY010000215.1 GCA_017989935.1 Chitinophagaceae bacterium | reverse complement strand
AGCAACTGGCTTTTCCCCGATTTTTCTAAACCCAGCCCATTTGGCTAATACAGGGATATAACGGTGCATTTCGCCATAAACTTCAATTGATTTTATGACTTTGCGTCTATAAATTTTGAGTCCGCAATTCATGTCATGAAGCTTTGTACCACTCATTTTGCCTGTCACATAATTATACAACTTGGACGGTAGATTTTTCGTTAAAGCATTATCATATCTTTTTTTCTTCCAACCACTAATCAAGTCAAATCCTTCTTCTCGAATCATGGCATAGAGTAATGGAATTTCTTCAGGAGAATCTTGCAAGTCGGCGTCCATCGTTACGATAAAATCGCCTTGTGCAGCCTTGAATCCTTCATTTAGGGCAGCTGATTTGCCATAATTTCGTTGAAATTTTATACCCCTAATTTTTTCATTGCCTTGACGACATTTTAATACCATCTCCCAACTTGCATCTGTGCTTCCATCATCAATCATAATCACCTCATAATTCAGATGATTCTTTTCCATTACATTTTCTATCCAGCTGATTAATTCAGGAATAGATTCTTCTTCATTTAAAAAAGGGATGATAACAGAAATTAATGACATTTATTTTTTTGTAAAAGTTTTAAAAATATAGGCCGCAAAGATAGAAGATAAGGTGCCACTTAGGCCATACGAAAATAAGGTTTTCATGATCAAAAAAGTCAATTGTTGTAACATATCCTTTCCTGTAGAAAATATAAAGAATAAAATACTATTGCCAATAATTACTAAAATTAAGATGGTGGCTACAGTCTTCATGCCATGTGAAAAGGCTTCGACGAATCGTATTTCGGCATAATATTTAAAAAGTAAAAACATTGAAACCATCACTCCGATAAATAATAGTAAAAATTGAAGCAGGTGTACAGGCGATTCTGCAGCAAGATGAACTTTTACTAAGATAAGAATCAAGGATAGTATGAGTATCCCTGTAATTAATCCAACTCTTGTTGAAATAGTTTTATTCATGAAAATACATCTCTTGATGGTTAATAATGCCTACAACTTTACCGAGAACATGTTCATTAAGTAATGGGGTGTTGGTTGATTTGCCTCTTAAATGTTGCTCCGAAACTTCCCACGACTCGTCTATGTTGAATATAGTAAGGCAAGCTTTTTCGCCAGCTTTGATATTCATGGTATCCATACTAAATAAACTTCTTGGTTGATTTGTAAGCATGTTTATCCATTGATCTAATTTAATGTTAGCATTAATCTTTAACAACATAGGCCATAATGTTTGAAGACCAATCATGCCATATTGTGCATACTCAAATTCTGTGTTCTTTGCATCCCAGTCTTGAGGCATATGGTGAGTGGCAATACAATCTATAATTCCCTCTTCAACTGCCTTGATAAGGGCTTTCCTATCTCCCTCTGTGCGTAGAGGTGGATTCACTTTATAATGTGTATTGTAATCAACTAAGTTATTGTCTGTATAAATTAAATGATAGGGACTTACCGAGCAAGTAACTTTGATGCCTTCTTTTTTAGCTTTTTTAATCAACTCAATAGATGCCTTGGTACTAATGCCTGTAAAATGAATTTTTGATTCGGCGTATTTAGCCAATTCAATATCTCGCTGAACCATAATTGATTCTGCAATGGCAGGTTTTCCTTGCATGCCTAAATTTGTTGATTGTATGCCTTCATGCATCAAACCATGTGAGGAAATACTTAAATCATCAGGAATTTGAATTACTACACCATCAAATGCTTTTACATATTGAAGCGCTTTCAGTAAAAGACCTGCAGATTGAACTGATTTTGTGCCATCACTAAAAGCAATCGCACCTTGCTTGCGCATATCATACATTTCTGCAAGATTTTTTCCTTCCAAATTGGCAGATAAACAGCCGATTGGATGTAGATTCACGATACCACTTTTATTTCGAATATAATCAATAGAAGCTTTTTGGTTAATAGAAGGTTTGGTGTTTGGAATCAAACAAACATCTGTAAATCCTCCTTGCGCCGCCGCTTCTGAACCTGATTGAATATCTTCTTTAAACTCTTCACCAGGGTCGCAAAAATTTGCAAAAATATCCATCCAGCCAAGACTCACGTAAAGGCCTTTTTTATCTAAAACTCTTACTTTATCTGCCGGAATCCGATCTGCAATTTTCTCAATGATCCCATTACGAATCAGGATATCTTTTTTCTTTAAATGATAAGGACTTTGCTGACAGAGTATTGTGGCTTTTTTTATTAGAATTGGCATCATGGTTTTATCTTCAATAGTTATTTCATAAAGCGAATCAATAATATTTCAATCATTAAAAATAACAAGGCTAAAATAACACAAACTTTCCAAAGTGGTAGCCCATGTTGTAATTCATTGATTGAGGTGCCAGATGCAGGTTTGTCTTCAAGCCAAGAGGCATTTTTAATTTTTGTTTGTTTGCTCAGTTCGTCCATAGTCCAATACTGCAAATCAGATTCCTTTCTATCGTAATTTAATCCTGTAAAAGTAGTGTCTTTACTTTCTGGCAAATAAATACCATACACCCCCGATTCTTGAACAGCATTGTTGGTATTGATTTGCATATTACTTCCAATGGCACGTTGTTCTGGAATCGCGTCAAATACACCTTTGTTGATATGATATACTGTTTTATCGCCAATTTTAGTATTGTTTATATTCAAGGTGGCATTTTTACCTAAGGTCAAACTTTGAATGCCATATTGGGTAGTTGAAAATGCCATTTTATAAATCAATGGCAAAAACCAATAAGATTTAGGAAAGCTACTCGAGCTAGCTTCTGCACTTGATGCACATATATACAAATTGCCGTTTCCTGTTTTGAATGCACTCAGAAAAGCATCTCCATTCGAAAATGTAAATAATTTTTGTTCACTGCTCATTGCTCCTTTATTGAGTATAAAATGTTTGTTTACACTTGGTAGATCAATATTTTCAGGTGTTTTTGAAAACAAATCTTTAAATAATTCATGAGAACGATTATAGCCAGTGACGAATAATTTGGATGAGTCTATATTCGCAAAGCTACAACCAGCTACTTTGCTTAAAAAGGTATTTAGGTTGCCTGTTTGTATGCTTTGCGGAGCAAATACTAGCATGCTTCCACCTTGCTGTAAAAAACTACTCAAACCTTCAATCTGTGCTTCAGTCATGGATGTAACACCATTTAAAATTACTAAAGAATAATTTTTAAGAATATCGGAATTCAAAGTTTGAATTTGATGATTATCCATGCGGAATTGAGTTCCGGGTTTAAATACAGAGCTTAAATAGGCATTGGCATTACTTTGATTTAATACCATGACAGCATAATTGGATGCAATTTTCCCCGAAACAAAAAAAGTATCATCGAAAGTGACTGGATAATCTTGAATGAAGAATTCCATTTTTTGATGGCCTGCCACTGAAGTAGTTAAACTCATTTTTTCTACTTGATGACTACCTGCTTTAATTGTGGTATTAATTACACTTTTTAATTGATCATTGACACGAAGTGAAATGGAAGTACTTCCGTCTTCTGCACCACTGTTTTTCAATTTAATACTGATAGGATTAGCTTCGTTTATCAATAAAGAGGGCGAATCGAAATAAACAGTATCAATTGAAATATTGTTGACAGCTTGTGCTTGAACCTTTAAAAAGTATTTTTTGATAGAATCTTCAAAAACGGTTTGAAGCGGAAAACTGTTTTTTTGAAAGTCGGAAATATAAATTTGCTGTTTCTGATACCCAGGCTCGGTTTGTAAAAGCTGTTTTTGTTTTTCTAAAATTACTTGAACAGTTCTGCTCGTTGAAGATACACTGATAGTACTTAGTGCTCTTAAGGCTTCTTGTTTCTCAAGAAATTTATTTTCATGGTAGCCGAAATCATTCGTTAAGATCTGAATTTGATCAGAGGCTCCATAACTTTCTATAATTTCTTTAGCTTTACCTTTTGCTATATCCAGTAAGGACAAACTTCCTTGCTCTAGACCCATGCTATATGAATTGTCGATATAAATACTGACTGCTTTAGGGCCTTGATTCATTTTGTCGGCATCCTTAGAAAAGAAAGGCTGCATAAAAGCAAAAACCAAACTCAATATAGCTAGAATTCTACTTGCTAGTATAAGTAAATGCTTGAGTTGAGATTGTTTTTGGGTTTGTTCTTTCAGTTCTTTCAGAAAACGGATATCAGGGAAAAACACTTTTTTGTATCTTCTGAAATTAAATAGATGAATCAGAATTGGGATTACAACAGCCAATCCAGCAATCAGAAATAATGGATACAGAAAATTCACGTGCGCAAATATAGCTTCAAAAAATGCAATATCTGAGGGTAAGTATAGATGGATTTATTTGTCCATTCGGTTTCTTTAGGCCTAAAGGTGATACACCAGTATTTTTTATTCAAAGATGAGGCTTTCAATTATATTGATTTAGCTTCATGGCTAATTTCAATGTGCATGATAGGTGCAATGAAGCACTAAGCTGTATTAAAGCACGAATGCCGTGGCAAGGATTGGAGTGGAAAGCCCGGACCATGCGCTCTGGCGTGGGAGGACTTGTAACGTAAAGCCTGTCCGCCACCCAAAAAATATTAAAAACATGCTTTAATAAGATTAACTAGAGG
>JAGNOY010000214.1 GCA_017989935.1 Chitinophagaceae bacterium | reverse complement strand
AAAAACAAACAAGATGAAAAAACTATCCTTCTTGATGCTGGCCTTTATGACCCTCTCGTTGCATCCTTTGCTATCGAATGCGCAGGCACCGCAAAAATTTAATTACCAAGGTATCGCTCGTGATGCCAAAGGGAATCCAGTAGGTAAGCAAACCTTAGGAATTAAACTTAGTGTATTACCAACTCAAGATGCGACCACACCTGAATATGAAGAAGTGCAAACGGTTACCACCAATGACTTTGGTTTATACACCTTACAAATTGGGAATGGTACTGTCGTTACTGGCAGCATGAATCAAGTGAAATGGGAATCCGGAAATAAATATATTCATGTTTCGATTGATCCAACTGGCGGCAATAACTATGCTGATGCTGGCACAACCCAATTATTATCTGTGCCTTATGCCTTGTATTCAGATAGAGCAGGCAGTGCAAAAGAAAGTGTACCTTCGACTCGTGCTACAAATAATTATATTGAAAAAACAAATGGTGCAGGTGTGGCTAACTCCACTTCATTATTGTATGATAATGGTACCAATATTGGTTTAGGTACAACTACACCTAGTGCGAGATTTCAAATCAGTCAAAATGCAGCTGCAGTGCAAGAACATTTGCGTATGCAAAATTTAAGTACTACAGGGGCTGGCCGTTTTACCTTATATAATGATGGTGCGAGTTCTTATTCGACCTTTACAAAATATGGTACTGCCTATGCTGGAAATTATGGGGGTAGCTCATTATATCCGAATGCCAATTTATTAGCCTTTGGTAATAATGGTGTAGCTGCAGGTGATGGTCTTGGCCGTTTTTTAATTACGAATGGCGGAAGTATTGGTATGAGTTTTTATAAGTCTGGTATTACCAAATTAAAATTCCACGCTGATTTTGCTACAGAAAATGTAGGTATTGGTGGTAATTCTGCTCCTATTGCTCGTATACATGGAAACAATACCGATGGCACAACGATGGATTTACGTTTAACTAATAATACTACAGGGCATGCAGCAGCCGATGGATTAGAAATCAAAAATGTTGGTAATGTAGCGAGCATTACGAACTTGGAAAATGCTAACTTAACCTTAGGAACCAATAATGCAACACGTTTAACTGTAACCGCAGCAGGCAATGTAGAAGTGGCGAATCAAGTGAAAATTGCAGGTGGTTCTCCAGGAGCCGGGAAAGTTTTAACTAGTGATGCAGCCGGTTTAGCCACATGGACAACACCGAGCATTACCAGTGCTGGTGGAACAACTAACTATATTCCCAAATACACACCCAATGGGACTACTTTAGGGAATAGTGCGTTAAAAGACAGTGCTACCTACGGATTGATGTATAATGCCCCAAAATTCCCTTCAGGTTTTTATAACTATTACTATAATATTCCGGTTGGTTCGTCCTATTTTAATTCGTTCTATAATATTCATCAACCTAATTTTTATCACAATTATTTGACGTTGACTAACAACAGCAATAGTGCTAGTTATCAAGGGATGATATTGGGTGATAGTGCAACTGTGAATCGATGGTTCGCTGTTTCATCATCTTCAGGGGACTCTGTTGGTGCATTCTATAAAACTAGTTCAGCCCAAAATAATGTATTCATGGGTTCTACAAGCAATAAAGGACTGTATGTACAATTGCATAATGGTAAAATGGGAAATACAGAAAATAAACAAGCTCATTTTTCAATTATTTCATCGTATGATACAGTGGCTCATTTTACAAGCAACAGCACAAACTCACTCGGTAATGGAATTGTACGTGCTGAATATGTAGGTACTACGACTGCTGATCATGTAGCGATTTATGCGCGTAGTAAGCCAGATACAAATTCTTTTGGTATCGGCATGAGTATTTTTGCAGGCTATCAAGGGCTTAGATCTAGATCTGAATCAGGCGAAAGCTTTCCTACCTATGGGATAGATTCAAGAGCCAATGGTAGATCAACCACCTATGGTGTATTTGCAGCAGCTACCCGAATTACGTCACAACCAACAGCCCTTGGAGCAAAATATGGTGTGTATAGTTATGCTGAAGGTGGAGCTGCTAACTATGGTATTTATGCATATGCTAACAATTGGTCAAGTCCTATCGGTTATGGTGGTTATTTTGCTGGTAAACAAACCGGTGTGTATGGCGTATCAGATAGTGCAAGTGCTAGTCAAACCAATGATATTGGGACATTTTTAGGTTATAAAGAATCTATTGGGGTATATGGTGCTTCTACAGCAACTAATGGTTATACCGCCAATATTGGTTTAGCGGGTAGTAGTTTCGGTAGCAATTATTGGAATATTGGTACGTTTGGCGAAACTAAAAATGCAGACTATAACTACGCCATTTATGGTCGTGCTAAAGGAACTATCGGTACAAATTATGCCGGATATTTTGAAGGAAACGTCACAGTCGTTGGTAATTTAACTAAATCCGGTGGTACGTTTAAAATCGATCATCCACAAGATCCGGAAAACAAATACTTAATTCATAGTTTCGTTGAAAGCCCTGATATGATGAATGTGTACAATGGAAATATCAAGACAGATGCTACAGGAAAAGCAATCGTTACCTTGCCTTCTTACTTTGAAGCAGAAAACAAAGATTTCAAATATCAATTAACTATCGTTGATGAAAATCAATTTGCGATGGCTCGTGTATCGAAAAAAATTAACGGTAACCAATTTGAAGTGATGACCGATAAACCTAACATTGAATTAAGCTGGCAAGTAACCGGTGTTCGTCAAGATGCTTGGGCTAACAAAAATCGTGTAGTCGCTGAAGTTGAAAAAGATGCAGCTGACAAAGGACATTTCTTACATCCTGAATTATTTGGTGCCGGTGAAGAAAAAGCCATTGGACCTGGACGCAAACTAGAAAACCCTTCTACCGTGAAAACGCCAACTTACGAAGAGCAAAAGGCCCAAGTAGAAAAGGATAAAAAAGCTTACGAGCAACGTGAACAAGAAGACGCACAAAAACTTAAAAATTGGAAACCTCAACCAAGCATTCAACAAGGTAATATACCAAATAATGCAAGTGGTTTGAAATAAGCATTTATAATAGATGCAAAAAGTAAAAGAGGCTGTCTCAAAAGGGCAGCCTCCTTTTTTGCATTTTTACTAAACGAGCCGTTTGTTTTATACCTATTGGAATTTTGTAACAGACCTAAGATTATCCGCAAAAATACCTTATTGTTTTTCCACTTTTGCCATGACGCAAAAGTTGAGCAAAAAGTCTAGGCTGAAGATTCTTGGCATAAAAATAATTTCATCTACGCCACTTTTATACAAACTCGCACTTAATGATTTTCTCCATATAGCAACATTCGTTTGTGCTCAAACAGTGGATAAAAGTTTGGCTTCGATTTCAATATTTTTAGCTGCCTCGAATCTTAGGCCGTATATTCTATGAAGATTTTTTTCAATATTTTCGTATTAGATAGAAGCAATCTATGTTCATTTGCTGTATAAGGTAGTTTAACGGTTAAGCTTTAAAAAACATTCACTTTGCATTTTCTTTTTTTTACTATAATCTACTCAACTAGATCTAATCTTTCGATATTTTACTTCTTACTTTTTTCTTTCATTATACTGAGTTCAAGGAACTCTTTTTATCTGCTTTTCCTTGCATTGCGGCAACGATTGAACGGAAAGCCCGGAATCCGAGAGGCTATACGAAATAGTATATTACCTGAAACATTAAAGCCGAATCGGATGAGGACTTGCAGAGAAAGCGTGTGCGCCGCCCAAATGATTCAAACAAACAAGTTGAAATATATAGTCTCTTTCCTAGAAATTATTTACACATCCTTCGCTTGTATCAACTCCAACATTTGCTCGTGAATATGCCCATTGGTGGCTAGGGTTTGCTTGTCGTAAATATTATACTCATCTCCATTGAAATTAGAAATTCGTCCCCCAGCTTCGTGAATAATTAAATAGCCGGCCGCGATATCCCAAGGATTTAAATTATATTCCCAAAATCCATCAAAACGACCGGCTGCAACCCAGCAAAGATCAATGGCTGCCGAACCTAAACGTCTAACCGGCAAACCTTTTCTGATGAAGCGTTCAAAGACGGCAATTGGATCAGTGCCCACATCAATCCAACGATAAGGAAAGCCTGTGACTAAACAAGCACTTTCTAAATTTGGTTTTACAGAAACCTTCAACGGACGATTGTTTAAAAAGGCGCCTTTGCCTACTTCGGCAAAAAACAATTCATGCATAAAAGGATTAAACACCGCGCCCATCAACATCTTGCCATCTTTTTCTAAGCCGATGCTCACACAGCAAATCGGAATGCCATGTGCAAAATTTACTGTACCATCTATTGGATCTATAATCCATTTATAATTTGAAGAAGTACTCAGTTCGCCAATTTCTTCACTCAAAATAAAATGCTCTGGAAACTCCCCTCTGATGACATCGATAATGGCATCCTCTGCTTTTTTATCGACTTCTGTCACCAAATCATTTAAACTTGATTTGCTATGTACTTCAAAAACCCCTTCAAAATAATGGGTGAGCACATCGGCACCTGCATGAACAGCGCGCAACAGGGTATTTTTCAATAATTCATTCATATTCTGAATTAATCGGTTATTTTTGAACCTCACACAAATATACTCTCTTT
>JAGNOY010000213.1 GCA_017989935.1 Chitinophagaceae bacterium | reverse complement strand
GGATGTTCGCATTGGTGAAAAGAGGTGAATTATTTGTTGAAAATTACAAGAAGAGCGCATGAAAAATAAAATTAGAAAAAAAAGAAAGTGAAATTTGGAGAATTCATTAACCTAGAATACAATCCCTCACACAGATTCGTCTTCAATTCAAAGTATTTGATCAAAATAGGTCTTAAACAATACTTTTCTCTACATTACATGCTGCGATTGTTCATGAATCATGTACATTTAGTCCATGAAAAAAAATCCAATCTATTTAACAGCTCTCCTCCTTCTTACAATTTGCATTTCATCCTTCGCATTCCTTTCAAATAAAGAAAAAGGAGATCCAAAAGGTGTGGCACTTAATTTTTTAAACGCGCTTAAAATGTCTGACTATGAAGGCGCTAAAAAATACGGGTCCGACAAAACGGATGAAATGTTAGACATGATGATAGCCCTCTCCTCCATGATACCAGATTCCGTTAAAGAAAAAACACGTGCTGTAGAATTTACCATTTTAAAAACTGATATTAAAGAAAATCAATGTCTAGTAACTTATGTAGGAAGCGATAATAAACAAGCAGTTGAAACCCTAAATTTGGTTTGGGGCAAAAATGACTGGGAAGTGCTTATGACTAAAGATGACGAAGAAAAAACAGATTAGTAGGCCATAAACCTTACATGACTATTTAAATATACCCATACCAACATTTTCTTTATCAAGACTCTTACACAAGAGTAAAATTATAAGCAATTAAATCAATTCATTTAAGTTGATTTCTTCCAAAATCTGTAACAAATGAATTCTTGAACTATGTGTGAGTTTCATTAGTATATTTTACGATCATCAAGTATATTTGAATACGATTTAAATTATTCTCATGGTTAAGGTAACAAATGACACACCAGTGTCACTCAAATCTTCAGATCAACAAACTTTAAGCTCAGATGTTGAAGTGAAAATCGCCTATATCGACGATCAACCTTTTTCATTCGTTCCTGGCGAAACCATACTCAGTTTTGTGCGAAGAAGTCTAGGGGAAAATCTTGTACCTACCCTTTGCGATGCCCCTAATTTAGACCCTTTTGGAAGTTGCCGTGTTTGCAGTGTAGATGTGGCCTTGGTGCAGAATGGTAATTCAAAAGCTATGGCCTCATGTCACACACCTGTGATGGAAGGTTCATTTATTTATCCTAGTAGCGACAGAATACAAAAGCTAAGAAAAAATATCATCGAATTAGTGCTCACCGATCACCCGCTAGATTGTTTAACCTGCGAAGTCAATAATAATTGCGAACTTCAAGATGTAGCAGCACAAGTTGGTGTGCGACAAGTTCGTTATCCAGCTGGTAAAAACCACCTTCATCGAGAAAAAGATTTAAGTCACCCATATATGACTTCTGACTTTTCTAAATGCATCAATTGTTTTCGTTGTGTAAGAGCCTGCGATGAAGTGCAAGGACAATTTGTGCTCAGCATGGCAGGAAGAGGTTTCGATAGTCATATCATTAAAAGTTTAGATACTAATTTTTTCAATAGTGATTGTGTTAGCTGTGGTGCTTGTGCACAGGCCTGCCCAACATCTGCAATCAGTGATGTATTTGAAAGCAAAAGCATAGTTGCCAAAGAAAAAACACGCACCATTTGCACCTATTGCGGTGTAGGTTGTAACCTTGAAGTTTCTACTATCAACGGTGAAATAAAAAGTATACAAGCGCCTTATGATGCAGAAGTCAACAAAGGGCATACTTGTTTGAAAGGACGTTATGCCTTTAAATTTTATAACCATAAAGAAAGATTAAGAACGCCCTTAATTAAAAGAAACGGACAATTTGAACCTGCCACTTGGGAAGAAGCCTATCAATTTATTGCAACTAAGTTGAATGAAATTAAAAGCAAGTACGGACCAGATGCTATTGGTGGTATTTCTTCAGCTCGATGCACGAATGAAGAAAATTATTTGATGCAAAAATTTATTCGAACTGTGATTGGCACCAATAATATTGATAGCTGCGCGCGTGTTTGCCATTCTCCCACTGCCTTAGGCATGCAACGAACATTTGGCACAGGTGCAGCGACCAACTCAGTGGTAGATTTAAAATTTGCAGATGCCATTATGATCATAGGCGCCAATCCAACTGATGGACATCCAGTCACAGGGGCTAAGATGAAACAGTTTGCGATGAGCGGCAAAACAAGCATCGTCATAGATCCTAGGAAAACAGAATTAGCCAAATACGCTACTTACCATTTACCTACCAAACCAGGCACCAATGTGGCTCTCCTGAATATGATGTTGTATTTCATTATGACAGAAGGCTTAGAGGATACACAATTTATTCAAAATAGAACTGAAGGCTATGAAGATTTCAAGCAACATGTATTGTCTATGAACATGGACGAATTGGAATCTATTACTGGTGTCGATAAAGAACTAGTCAGAAAAGCAGCTATCGCTTATGCCACAGCAGGCAATGCCATGAGTTTTCATGGATTAGGTGTTACCGAACATAGTCAAGGAACTTATACCGTCATGCTCATAGCCGACCTCGCCATGATCACTGGAAATATTGGCAGAAGAGGGGTTGGTGTAAATCCGCTTCGAGGACAAAACAATGTACAAGGTGCTGCAGATATGGGTTGTCAACCTCATCAAGGTGCAGGATATCATGATGTGACTGATCCTGTATATCATAAAAAATATGAAGAATTTTATGGCGTGAGTTTACCGAATTATATTGGACTTAAAATACCTCAAATGTATGAGGCTGCCATTGATGGAAAATTCAAGGCTTTATGGTTGATGGGAGAAGACAATGTTCAAACAGATCCTAACACCAATAATGTCAAAAAAGCTATGGAGAATTTAGAGTTGTTGGTTGTTCAAGAATTATTTGAAACCGAAACTTCTAAAATGGCACATGTGGTTTTACCCGCCGCTTCTTTCTTAGAAAAAAGCGGCACATTTACGAATGGCGAAAGAAGAATTCAAAAAGTACAACAAGTTGTGAAGCCATTAGCAGGCACAAAAACAGATGGTGAAATCATGGTTGACATCATGAATATCATGGGTGCCAATCAAGCACCGTATGATCCAAAAACTTTGTTAGAAGAAATAGCGCAAATCGTTCCCTTCTTTGCTGGAGTTAAATGGGACGAGTTAGGTGAAAATGGCAAACAATGGCCTGTTAATTTAGATGGCAGCGATACAGAAATTTTACACACCGAAACGTTTAAAATCGGCAGAGGTCAATTCAAAAAAGCGACTTGGAAAGAATCCACTGAATTAACAGATAACAAAAAAGAATTTCCATTTATCTTAACTACCAATCGAGAATTAGAGCATTACAATTGTGGTACCATGACACGAAGAACCGGCAATGCGAAAATTCTTGAGGTCGATACCTTAATGATACATCCGGATGATGCGGCCAATCACTTGATTGCTGAAGGAGATATGGTTTGTGTTGAAAGTGCAAGAGGAAAAATTGATGTAAAAGCTAGAATAACGAACGATGTAAAGCCTGGCATTTTATCTTCAACCTTTCATTATCCTGAAGTAAGTATGAATATTCTGACGAGCAGTGTAACAGATGCTGATGCCTTATGTCCTGAATACAAAGTATGTGCTGTAAGAATTAGAAAAAGCAAAGGGAAATATAAATTAGTCACGCCTGAAAATTAGGAAACGCTAGCGGCAACGATTGCAGTGGAAAGCCCGCATTCCGAGCGGCTAAACGAAATTGAATTCATTACCTAATCGTCATAGCCGATTCGGAAGAGGACTTGGAACGAAAAGCGTGTCTGCCGCCCAAAAAGAAAATTAGAAATTCATAATGCAGGAAAGCGTTTTATCAATAATAAGATACTATTAAGATGATTCCTCTAGTTTATGTCCTTAGTCAGTATTATTATTGCAATTGTGAAAGCTCTGCTCTATAGTATCGTGATAATAAGCTGTCTTGAATGGATGGCTTGTGCTAATATTATGGCGCCAACTGGTGGACAAAAAGATGAAATAGCGCCAACAATTCGATCTAGAAACTTGAAAGATTCTGCCTTAGAATTTAAAGGAGGAAAAATAGTGTTTGAGTTCAATGAATTTATTCAAATTAAAGACTTGAACAATCAGTTGGTGATAACACCCTTGCAAGCTAAAAACCCTGAAGTAACTGTACAGAAAAGAAAATTAATCATTCATTTTCCTGATTCATTATTGCAAGATAATACAACCTATACAGTTAATTTTGGCAATGCCATTCAGGATTTGCATGAAGGTAACTCGTATACAAATTTTGGCTTTACGTTTTCAACAGGCAAATACTTCGATTCATTGCAACTCAAGGGTCAAGTTGTTCAGGCTATGAATGGACTGCCCGATACAGCGGCTTGGGTATTATTATATCCAGATCAGGTAAGTGATTCTGCGATTTATAAACAAAAACCAATGTATGCCTCCAAAGCCAATGGAGGGAAATTTCAATTTTCTAATCTACCTGCTCGTCGATTTAAAATGTATGCTTTGCAAGATGGAAATCATAATTTAATGTACGACCCTAATATTGAATCCATAGGCTTCTTGCAAACATCTATACTTGCAGGCGATGAATTACAAGGCCTCACTCTATATACCTTTCAAGAACCTAGTATCGTTAAAGACACCAATACAT
>JAGNOY010000212.1 GCA_017989935.1 Chitinophagaceae bacterium | reverse complement strand
ATTTTAGCGTGTACGATATCGCCAATACACCATCGGCACAATCTCCAATCTCAGCAAAATTTAATATCTCTTCATTACAACGAAATTTACCATACTTCTTATTGGTTGGATACAATTCAGTTTTACTTCAAAATTTTGATCAAATTACTAGCACTTCGGCTAATTGGGTGATCGGCAACAACCCTGGAGATCTTGCAACTGGCGGAAAATGGATAGTAGCCAAACCAATTTCTTCAGCAACAAACGGAGATACTGTTCAAACTGGTAGAGACCACACTACAGGCACAGCGGCTGGCTTTTGTGCTATCACTGGCAATGCGACATCTGCACAAGCAGCTGCCGGCAATTCAGATGTAGACGGAGGTAGAACAACCTTAATCACCGAAGAATTTGATCTTAATCCATATAACAAAGCCATCATCTCTTATTGGAGATGGTTCTCTAATAGTCAAGGCCAAAATCCAAGAAAAGACCATTGGCGCGTGTATGGTTCATATAATAATGGAACCAATTGGTTTCAACTAGAAAGAACCTATCAACCTGATGTGAGTTGGAGAAGAAATATCTTCATTCCTGATATGTCGCAAGGTGGTAAAGTAAGATTTATGTTTGTAGCCACAGATACAGCCACTTCAGGCGGTGGCGCTTGGGTAGAAGCAGCCGTTGACGATATTGAAATACTTGATTTAGGCGCACCTTCTAATATAAACAATATCGAAAGCCTTCAAGCTACTGCATATCCAAATCCTGCACAAAATGAATTAAACATTATTAGTGCTGATAAAGGGCTAATCAACATTACTTTAATGAACTCTTTAGGTCAAGTACTATTTACAACAAACAAGCAAACTCTAGGCTTAACTCAAGTAAATATCACTGAAATCCCGAACGGATTTTATTTTGTTAAACTTCAGATCAACCAAAAATCAACGATTCTAAAACTAAGAATAAGTCATTAAACCTTAATTTTAAACTATATCTAAAAAGCCTTGCAAATTGTAAGGCTTTTTTATTTTAAAGTACATCCCAATCTTCTAACTTTGCCACAATCAATTTAATTCTACAAGATGCAACAATTACAAGAAATAGCTTCTCAAGTTAGACGAGATATCGTAAGAATGGTACATGGCGTTCAAAGCGGTCATCCAGGTGGCTCTTTAGGATGTGCTGATTTTTTGGTTAGCCTTTATTTCAAGGTGATGGACAGAAAACCAGGATTTGACATGGATGGTATCGGAGAAGATCTTTTCTTTTTATCCAATGGGCATATCTCTCCACTATTTTATAGCGTTTTAGCTAGATCAGGCTATTTCCCAATCGCAGAACTCGCCACTTTTCGTCAGTTAAACTCAAGATTACAAGGTCATCCAGCCACTCACGAACATCTCCCTGGTGTGCGAATTGCGAGTGGCTCACTAGGTCAAGGGCTCAGTGTAGCCTTAGGTGCAGCATTAAGTAAAAAGCTTAACCAAGATTCTTCCATTGTGTATTCTTTACACGGAGATGGCGAATTACAAGAAGGTCAAAATTGGGAAGCCATTATGTTCGCGGCTCATCATAAGGTTGATAATATCATAGCGACTGTTGATGTGAACGGTCAACAAATTGATGGTAGCACCAACCATGTATTAAGCCTTGGGAATTTGCAAGCAAAATGGGAAGCCTTTGGATGGGATGTGTTAAATATGGATGGCAATAATATAGAGGATATATTACAGACCCTGAATGAAGCAAAAGCCAGACTTGGAAAAGGCAAGCCTGTTTGTATTCTTATGAAAACGGTTATGGGTAAAGGGGTCGACTTTATGGAAGGTACACATGAATGGCATGGCATTGCCCCGAGTGATGCCCAACTACAAGAAGCTTTGTCTCAATTGCCAGAAACAAGGGGAGATTATTAATGTTTAATGAGCTTAAGATAAAATTCAAACAATTATTATTACTCCTCGTTGGAGTAATGCTAGGCAGTACCCTACTTGCTCAGACATCCATAAAAAAATCTAGAATACTTTTTTTACTCGATGCCTCTTCGAGCATGACTTACCCATGGAATAGTCAATACAAAAGATTCGATGTGGCTTCAAATATATTATTGCATATCATTGATAGTATTTACACCATCAACAATGAAGTTGAATTTGCAGTTCGTGCTTATGGCACAGATCATCCTGCCCAGGAATTAAACTGTACAGATACCAAATTAGAAGTTCCCTTCAATATTCAAAATATCAATCAAATCAAAACAAGATTGAAGAATATCAAGGCATTAGGGTCATCGCCAATTGCCTATAGTTTACAGCAAGCCGCAGTCAATGAATTAAACGAAGCTGGAAATTATGATTACAGTATCATCTTTATTACAGATGGAGGCGAAAGTTGTAACGGTGATATCTGCAAAACATATCAAGCACTTTTACAAAAAAAAGTCTCTATTCACCCTTATATCATTGGCTTAGACAAAAACGATCAATTAAGAACATATTACGATTGCCTAGGAACTTATATCGAAGTGAACACAGCAGAGGATATTCAAAAGGCCATCAAATTAATTGTAGACGCAAACCGTCCAATCTTAAACAAACCGCAAACACTTAAACTCGCCACCACTTATTCTAATACGCCAACAATTAAGGATACCGTAAAGAAAAAAGATACTATTGTAAAAATAAATGTAAGCCCTCAACTAAAACAAGCCTTTCCTATTCTTCAAATGCTGAGCTATCCTTACAAAATCAGTTTAATCAAATTCAAGTCTGCGCCTATTGCCAAATTAGGCAAGATGAAAAAAGTTACCTTCACTTTTGAGGTAGAAGAAGCACCAAAACCAAAGACTCAAAAATTGATTACAGACATGGAGTTGTTGGCGATGAACAACTTTCCATTTCAAAAAAATAAGTCAAAGCCCCTGATTGCTAAAAAGACCTCTTTAAAAAAACTACCTCCTGTTGCACTTCATTTTGAAAAAGAAACAGAAAAACCTATCATCAAAGAATCTATTGTTTTTCCAAAGCTAGCAATGAAAATGCTTGCTATAAACAAAAAAGCAAGTACGCCAATTCTAGGGAAAATCAAGAAATTTAAATCCTTTAAAGCGAGCTTAGTTTTTGAGTATGAAGAACCAATTCAAAGAGTAACTATCGTACTCAATCCACTTGAGATGTTTCCCTTTGCACTTAAAAAATCAAGTATTAAATCAATGATTGGCAAAAAAGGCAACTTGAAGAAAACCAAAACTTCCTTGAAATTTGAACTCGAAGAAAGAAAAAAAGAAATACTGACTTACATCCGCGCATTTAATTATCCAAAAAGATATTCTTATGCCTACAAACTACCCGACCTAAATCCTAAATTTCCCAAGCTAGGCAAAGCCATTGTAAGATTCAATGAAGATAAACCAAAACCGATTGTAAAAAAAGACAGTGTCAATAAAACACCTCCTAAATTAGATAATGGCGAACTAGAATTCAATATCGAAACTGAAAACAGTGACAGAACAGGTGTTCAGGTATTTTTCAAAGGCTTGAATGGCAAAACCTATCCTAATGCCAAACCAACCATTGATGTGCTTGACCCTACAACGAATGCCAAATTAAAATCTTTTCAACGTACAAGCGAAGGTGGCGCCCCTGTGATTCAATATATCGACCCTGGCACCTATAATTTTATTGTAACAGGCTACAGCGATTTGATTGCCAAAAATGTGGTACTTGTGCCAAATAAATTAAACAAAGTTTATATTAAAGTTACAGAAGGCTCTTTGCAATTCAGATATATTGGTAACCGCACACGTCCTATCGAATTCAATGCCATTGTAAATCGGCGATTTGCAGCCGGTGCAACCATTTTGCAAAAATGCACTGACAAATTATACTACGAACCTGGCACATATTATGTTGAAATCAATACCTTACCTGCCACTAAATTTAGTGTTGATCTTACTTTCGGGGCAATCTATGAGTTGCAAATTGCTGAACCAGGACAAGTTCAAATTACAAATTACAATGCCTTGGGCAAAATACAATTGATGTGCGAACTAGGCGACCAATTTGTGGTTTTTCATATGGTGAACGTTACAGGTCATCTCAATCAACAACTGCTTACTCTTCAACCTGGTCGTTACAAGGCCATCATTCCTATTGATCCTAAAATGCCGCAAGCCGGTTCAAAAACAATAGACTTCAGAGTGAGCTCTAACAAAATGCTTGAACTAGAATTAAATTAATAACTCGTAAATTACTTCTTTCAATAAATTGTTGGGCGGCAAACAGGCTTTACGCTGCAAGTCCTCTTCCGAATCGGCTTTTATGAGTCAACTAACATTCAAATATGGTATAGCCTCTCGGCATCCGGGCTTTTCGCTGCAATCCTTGCCGCTAGGGACTTCGTAGGAATATTCGAAAAAAAACTAGGCGCATTTCTTCAATAAAAAAAGCCACGCTTCTAACGTGGCTTTTAAAATATTGATGAAATTCAATTATTGATTTCCTTCCATTTTCTTTTTCAAATCTGCTAAAGCACCGATATCTCCAAGTGTTGCTTTCTCAACCTTAGACTGTAAATTTTTCACAGCTTTCTTGGTGTTGTCGTTATCAGTTTGTGCTTCTTTACGAGCACCTTCTTTCTCTTCTTCAATCACTTGCTCCCATACTTTTGAATGAGAAA
>JAGNOY010000211.1 GCA_017989935.1 Chitinophagaceae bacterium | reverse complement strand
GTAGCTTAACGGATAAACATTGAAAATAAATATACCTTTAGGAAGTTATTGCGGCAAGGATTGCAGTGGAAAGCCCGCATCACGCGCTCTGGCGTGGGAGGACTTGCAACGAAAAGCCTGTGTGCCGCCCAAAAAAAATAAAAAATAAATTATACAGTCTCTTTCTTCATGAGACCCAATCTGCGCAAAATTTTCTTTTCGTAATTCCAGAAAAATTTAAATTGCCCAAAAGGAATAGATACAAGCAGAATGATGAATTGATAACCAAAAATCAACATCCCTCCACGCACAGCCGCTCGCTGCCAAAGTGGAGATTCTGGCGTTAACCCTACCCAAAAAATAATTTGTCGCGATAAATAGGCTGTAAGTGTTCCGGTAATAGCAAATACACAAAGTATTAATATCAATTGAACACCGCCAACTTTCCAGCGTTGTTGAAGTTTTTCTAGCATTAATTTTTAGTGTTTATTTACATCACTAATGCTGTGAATATCCATCAATAATTTGGGTGAGCGACCTTCCATCACTTCGCTAAAAGTTTCATGTGGCTTTACCTTATTGTTGCTATGGCCTTGCGAAATTACACTATGTCGATTTACTGCGGCTGGCCCTTCTATCACCCAATCTTTAGTTGATTTTTTATCGAAGCGGCAGGTATTACAAATCCATCCTGGCTTGCCATCTTTGGTATTATTTTCTACCTCACCCCATTGATCTTTTCGAGCCGTTACACGAAGTACATCCTCTCCTCTATACCACAATGTCACCTCACCGCAACATGATGTGCAATCGCGGTGCGCAGTCACAGGCTTAGTAAACCACACCCTATTTTTAAATCTGAAAGTTTTATCCGTCAAGGCACCAACTGGACAAACATCTATCATGTTTCCACTGAATTCGTTGTCGATGGCTTTTGAAATTAAGGTAGAAATGGCTGCATGATCGCCTCTTTCTAAAATACCATGACTACGACAATTGGTTAATTGATCGGCCACATAGGTGCAACGATAGCACAAAATGCAACGCGTCATATGCAATTGAATATAAGGCCCAATATCTTCTTTCTCAAAAGTTCGTCTGTCAAATTCGTAGCGAGTACCTTCCTTACCATGCTCATAGCCTAAATCTTGCAAATGACATTCTCCCGCTTGATCGCAAATTGGACAATCAAGTGGATGATTCAGCAACAACATTTCAACGACACCTGCTCGCGCTTCCTTCACTTTTTCGCTGGTGATATTTTTTACGATCATACCATCCATGATCGGAGTACGACAACTAGCTTGAAGTTTGGGCATAGGCCTTGGATCTTTGGTTGATCCGGCTGCTATTTCAACCAAACAGGTACGACATTTTCCGCCGCTACCTTCGAGTTTGCTATAATAACACATTGCTGGCGGCGTTACATCGCCTCCGATCAGACGTGCAGCTTGCAACACGGTTGTTCCTGGGTCTACTTCAATGGTGATATTATCTATGGTTACCGAAAGTTTCGGATTGGCTACAACTTCGCTCATGGCAACAAAAATAACATCTAAATCTTAGACAAAAAAAGAACTAGGCCCTTTTTGTACAGAGAATTTACGGGGCAGGCCTGATTTCAGCGGAATTTAGTTTGGTGAAGGAGCTTCTTTTTGGGCGTTCCCACGCTAAGTTTGCTTTCGTTCAACTTCATGTTGATGGTTAGCGTGGTCGGGTTTTACGCTACAATACCCTGAGCAAGAGCCTCAGGGTGATTTTCGCTACAACCCCTAACGCGGAAATTCAAGCATGATTCCATTCCTGCAAAATATTTATTTATTCAGAAAGTGAGCCAGCTTACCAGCCACCACCACCACCGCCGCCTCCGCCGCCGCCTGAGAAGCCACCGCCAGAACTGCCCCCACCGCTGCTACTCGGTGGTGTAGAGGCCGAGGAAATTGTGTTAGACATGTTGGAAGCAAAATTTGAGGCAAAAGATTGTGATGCAAAATTGCTGTGATAGCCAAATTGATTGATAGGTGAAACATATCCTTGTTGCAACGCAGTTTCTATGGCACTTTTAAATTTTTCTGCCCACCTATTTTCTACGCCTAAAGCGATCGCATAAGGATAATATTTTTCGAAGAGTTGTATATTTTCTTCAGGAGGATTCAACTGATCAAAACGATGCTTTTCGGTAGTTGATAAGTACAATTCAAAACCTTCAATTTGATCCATGATTTTTCGGCCTTCGATAGAATAGGCACTCATAATTCTAGAGAAAATGAAGCTAATCAAGATCCCTACAATAAATATAAGCGCAGCTAAAATAATGAGTTTAATATTCGAGTGATGATAACCTAACCAAATCGTAGAACCTATGCCAAGTAGAAATAAAAAAACAATGGCAATACCAACATATTGGTTGTTTCGCGTAAAGATCGAGCTAAATGAGCCCTTCTCGTTTTTAGCATACTCTAATCGTTCTTCTAATTTATTTTCTAGTTTGGCAGATGCACTTGCAATTCGTTCATTATAATCACCTTTGGCTGCTTTTTCTCCATGTAGTTGATCTGCATCAAATCCATACAATGCATAAAAAGTAGATTGGACTTTATCATCCGGATTGATTTTAGAAAATGTGTAAGAAGTAGATTTAAAAATAAGGCCCTCTTTTTTTGTTTCTACATGTAAGCATTTTTTAAGCACCATATCCACTATGGCTGCACTCAATAATCGAGTGGAATACGTTTGTGTTTTTGCATAACCGATATCAGTAGGCGACATTTTTTTCGGAGGTGCAAATTCAGGAATGATGGTTCCTTTTTTTGGATCCTTGCCATACTTGCGCCATACAGTATATAAAAAAATAAACAAGCCAAATACAGAAAGACCTAAGATCGGAATGATTAAATTATCTTTAAGCAGCGTCGTAAAATTATCTAAGTTGTCACTTGGTTTAAATACCCCTTTTTGAACCGCTGCAGCTATAGTTAAACCTTCAAAGGCTTCGAGTTTCTTGCTTGTCTCGAATTGTATTGCATGCTGATTAATCATCATGGAATTACAATCTTGGTTGCTACTCCCTTGCGCGCCAGTATAACATTTGTTCTCAATCAACTTTGCTTCGTCAGGAAATGAAATTAAGCAACTCGCATAATCGATTGTAAACTCCCAACCTGTACCTGTTACATTCCAATAAAGCTCATCTTTATTTTCATGAAAAATGAGTTGTTTGCTTGTTTCATATTCGATATGATAGGTATAATTACCTTCCGGCAAGAAATAGTCGCTACGACCCAAGTACATTCTAATTCCATTGCTTACTTGTTCAAGATGGTAGTCTTCTTTTTCACCATCTCTTTCTACTGATTTTAATTCAAATGGGACTTTGCTAATAAGACCAAATGAATTGATATAGGTCGTTGGAAAATCTCTAACGAGGCCTCTTTTGATTGAATTATTGAGATTATCATTTTCTCCATTATAAATCGTGATGAGTTCATGAACTTGAAGCTTGCCTTCTGGGGTGATTTTAATTTGTTGGTCGAAACTTAGGATTCGATCGTTTTTATCTTTTTCCTTAGCATGTATATTCAACGAACATAACAATAGAAGGATTAATCCTTTGAGAAAGCTTTTCATGGTGAAAGGGGCTTTAAAATGAAATCTTAGGCGCTGTTTGAGCAGAGGCGTCTTCCTTGAAAAAAGTTTCACTGTTGAAACCAAATGAATTAGCCACCAACACTTTGGGGAATACAGCAATAGATTGATTGTAATCTCTGACGGTGCCATTATAGTATCTGCGACTTTGATTAATTTTTTCTTCCAAATCGCCTAAGTCTTGCTGTAACTTTAAGAAATTCTCATTCGCCTTGAGGTCAGGATATTGCTCAGTAACTTGATAAAAATCAAGCATGGCTTTTCCTAATCCATTGCTTGCTTCATTTTGTTCAGTGGGCGTAGAAGCTTGGGCACTTCTATTTCTCCATTTAGTAACTTCAACCAAAGTGGCGTTTTCGTGGCCTGCATAGCCTTTTACAATTTCTACCATATTCGGAATCACATCATTTCGTTGTTGCAAAAAAGTTCCTACACCGCTCCATGCCTCTTGCACTATAATGCGTGCCTTGACAAGTTGATTATAAATAGAAACAACATAGAAGCCTATAAGTAATAAGGCAGCACCGATAAGGATGAATGTAATCATAGCGATTGGGTTGAATTTCAAAGATAATCTAATAATTGAAACAATAATCTCTCAAGAATTATTTCTTGCCGCATGCTTAACTTGACTAATAACACTGTTAATTGTTAAGGAACCGAAGCATCTCGCTCAAAACATGACTTGAACAATGTTTCTTGCTGTATGATTGATGATGGTTTGTGAAAGAAACCATTTAAATTTTGAAAAAGCTTTTCACGTGAAGCATTGCGAAAATCCGATGTCTCGTTCTTCAAAACTAGGCATGGATTGTATTTAATAGCTGGAACTGATCGTGCCAATGAAGGTAAAAGATGATGCCCCTCAAAAAAAATAATCATTTTATATCACATCCATTTATTAGCTGCTCATTTAGCGCAAGATATTATGGCATGTCTATTCGAAAAATTTGCCTCATAGTGTTGATATTTCACTTCTAACCGGCATCTTCAACTTCTGCGTCAACTTCCAAGAGATAACTACAGCACAATCCCTTAGACCCTCCTTGAGTTTGAAGCCCCGGTGAGATAAACGGCAGCCTTTAGAT
>JAGNOY010000210.1 GCA_017989935.1 Chitinophagaceae bacterium | reverse complement strand
CGCCATGAGTCATATGGGTTGTGTAAAAAACATCTGTGCATTTTTAAGTCATGAAAGCGGCAAATTAGTAGCTTCTAAAGTGCCAGAGATTCAAGTAGTTTCTGCAAGTACAGCGCAATTAATTTCGATTCGCATAGAAGATGAAACTCGTTGTGCGAGGTATGCTGGAGTTTGTTTAAAAGGCATACAGGTAGCTCCTTCACCTGATTGGTTGCAAACAAAGTTGAAGAGTATTGGTTTAAGACCCATCAACAATATTGTAGATATTACCAACTTTGTATTACATGAATGTGGGCAACCATTGCATGCTTTTGATTTGGCTGCTATAAAAGGCAAGCAAGTAATTATTAAGACAGCCACAAGTGGTGAGAAATTTATGTGTTTGGATGAGAAGGAAAGACTGTTGGATGCTGAAGATTTGATGATATGCAATAGTGAAGATGCCATGTGTATTGCAGGTATTTTTGGAGGACTGCATTCAGGCGTAAGCGAAACAACAACAGACATATTTTTAGAAAGTGCTTGGTTTGAGCCTGAAAGCATTCGTAAAACATCTATGCGACATGGGCTTCGAACAGATGCAGCTTCACGATTTGAAAAAGGGGCTGATATTTCTCAGGTGATGTTTGCCTTGCAAAGAGCAGCTTCCTTGATGTGTGAAATAGCCGGTGCTGAAATAAGTTCTGCTTTCATAGATATTTATCCAAAACCTTTTGAAGCCAAAGAAATTCAAGTTTCTTACGAGAAAATTAGAAACTTAGCAGGTAAAGAATATACCGCTGAACAAATCAAGAAAATTTTATTGAGTTTGTGTTTTGCCATTGTAAAAGAAAACGAATTTGGTATTAAAGTCAAGGTGCCATTTGCAAAACCTGATATTACCATGCAAGCTGATATAGTAGAAGAAGTGATGCGCATTGATGGACTTGATAATATTCCTATGGATGGAGGCATACGATTTACGTTGCCAGCTAATAGTAAAGCCTATCACGGTGATGTAAAACAACAAATGGCGCAGCAATTAGTAGCCAAAGGTTTTTTTGAATTGTTCACAAACTCTATCACCAATGCGGCTTATTATCCCGAAGAAAAAGGTCTTGTAAGTATGATGAATAGCTTATCGGCAAATTTGGATGTGATGAGACCCTCTATGTTAGAGACAGGTTTAGAAGCGATTTCTTATAACTTGAATAGAAGAAATAAGTATTTGAAATTTTTTGAATTTGGCAGAGTGTATCATCAATATGAAAAAGGATTTGAAGAGAGTCACCAATTGGCGATATACATAAGTGGTCAATATCAACTTCCGAATTGGAATGCCAAAAGTAAAGAAGCAGATATTTATTATGTAAAAGGTATTGTTGAAGGGATGTTGGAGGCGATGAAATTAGCATTTGATACTGAAGGAAATACCACAAAAGTTTTATTCAGAAATAAAGCTATTGGAAAAATTATACAAGTTGAAAGTGATTTGCTGAAAAAATTTGATATCAAACAAGGTGTTTGGTTTGTAGAGTTAAATTGGGCTAGTATTCAAACTTTTTACGAAAACTACCAGCCTGTGTTTAAAGAAATTCCTCGATTTCCTTTGGTGCAAAGAGATTTAGCCTTGGTATTAAATAAAGAAATTTTGTATAAAGATGTACAAGTTGCTGTAAAACAAGCAAAGAGTAAATTGTTGCAAGAGGTAAAACTATTTGATGTGTTTGAAAGCGATAAATTAGGGGAAGGCAAGAAATCTTATGCTATTAATTTGTCGTTTTATGATGCTGAAAAAACATTGACAGATAGTGAAGTTGAAGCTGAAATGATACTCATTATTCAATCGATTGAACAGAAATTAGGCGCAAGTATTCGTGGTAATTAATATGATTGATAAACCTACTATTGTCCATGTTCGATAACCTCAAATCATATATACTATCAAAAGCTCAAGTAACCGAGACTGAATTAGATCAAATCAGTTCGGTTTTTCGATTAAAGAAATTACGTAAGAAACAATATTTTTTGCAGGAAGGAGATATTAGTCAGCAATTAGCATTTGTAAACAAGGGGTGTTTACGCATGTATCGAGTTGATCAAAAAGGACACGAACATATTGTGCATTTTGCCTTTGAAAACTGGTGGATCAATGACCGTGAGAGTTATTTAAATCAAGATGCCTCTAAGTATAATATTGATGCAATTGAAGATAGTGAAATCATGATCACGGACATCGATAAGTTTAATCAGGTGTTGTTATCAATTCCAGCCTTAGCGCAAATGATGCAAAACTTGCAAGCCAAGAATTTCGTTGCTGTGCAGCGCAGAATAAATTCAACTTTAAGTTATACGGCAGAAGAAAAGTATCTTGAATTGATGGAAATTCAACCTGAAATTTTAAATCGAGTTCCTCTAAATATGGTAGCTTCTTATTTGGGCATTTCGCGAGAAACCTTGAGTAGAATCAGAAGTCAGGCTAAACGAAGCACCTAGCATGTGACATAAATCACATTATTTTTTAGCATACATCAATTTGCTTTTAGATTTTTGCACACATCTTTGCCCTCTCAAATTCATTTAACTTGAACTTGCAAAACGGCATAAATTCTTTAACTCTTTTAGTTCCCTTAGCGCAATTTGATGCGACAAAACAACTTTATGTTGAACTAATGGGAGGTAAAGAAATTTTAAATATGCCGGGCATGTTAGTTGTTGAAATGAGTAATCATTTTATTGTAGAAATTTACACCGAAGCATTTGAATACCCAACCTACTTATTTGAAAAGCACCATTCAGTTATTGGTTTTAGAACAGATCAGCTTCTAGCTATGTTAGCAAAACTTAAGACGCAGCATTATGAAATTCTTTCAGAGATACAATATGCTGGAAGTTGCTATACTTATTTTTATTTCCAAGATCAAGATGGTCAAGTCTACAAAATGTATCAACACCTTAAACATTAATTCATCTATAACAAAAACAAAAAAAATGAAAAAAACAGCAATCTTGGCTTTAGCTAGCCTTTCAATCGCCTTAGCCACTTACGCAGGCGTACAAATGAGCAAATGGAATTATGATAATTCGCATGCTAAATTAGGGTTTTCTATCACCCACATGTCTCTATCTGAAGTTGATGGTTACTTTAAAGATGTGAAAGCAACTATTACTGGTTCAAAAGCAGATTTTTCTGATGCGGTTGCCGAAATGACTGCTGATGTTAAATCTATCAACACAGATAGCGAAAAACGCGATGGACATTTATTAAGTCCAGATTATTTTGATGCTGAAAAATATCCAACAATCACTTTCAAAAGTACTTCATTTAAGAAGACTAAAATCGCCAATGGTTATGTAGTGAGTGGTAATTTAACGATGCATGGAGTTACAAAACCTGTATCTTTTGCAGCTATTATTAGAACTGGAAAAAATCCAATGAGCGATAAAATGACTGCAGGATTTAAAGTAACTGGAAAAGTAAATCGTAAGGATTTTAATATTGGTGCCACTACACCTGAAGCTATCTTAAGTAATGAAGTTACAATCAATGCAAATGCAGAATTCGTAAAAGAATAATGTCAATATTTGGGCGGCATACAGGCTATCCGCTACAAGTCCGCTCCCTTCTCGTTCTTAAAAACGAGAAGGGATGCGGGCTTTTCGCTTCTATCCTTGCCGCAATAACCAAAACCGCATGTCTTAGTTTCTTTACCATGTATTATTTGAAAATTGTATGATTATCCGTTAGACTACAATACAAAAGTAATGAACACAGTTGTAATTCATCTAATACCAATATGTGGTAAAAAATCTTTATGGAAGAGACGGCCTAAGATTCGAGGCAGCTAAAAATATTGAAATAGAAGCCAAACTTTTATCCACTGTTTGAGCACAAGCGAATATTGCTATATGGCAAATATCTTCATGTGCGAGTTTGGATAAAAGTGGCGTAGATGAGATTATTTTTATGCCAAGAATCTTCAGCCTAGACTTTTTGCTCAACTTTTGCGTCATGGCAAAAGTGGAAAAACATTAGGGTATCTTTGCGGATAATCATTGAAAATTGAAATCATAGAAAAACTTAATTTAAAACATCAAATTATCTTACCAAAACTTCGGAAAAAATCTAGGTGTATTTTTGATATACTCCTTGTAGGCGGCATATTTATTTGATGAAATTTCTTCACTGAAATTTGAACTGCCGATAAAAAGAAGGATTAAAAGCACAGCTCCCATTAAACTCCAATTAAACCATTGCCCAGTGGCAGCCACGCTAAATAAATAAAATGAAATCCAAATAGCTTGTTCACTCGCATAGTTTGGATGTCGTACAATTTTCCATAAACCTGATTGTATAAATCCTTTAGAATAAGGTTCGACTAATTTTTCATTCACAGCAATACGTTTGTATTTCTCCGTTTGAAAATTATATTGTTGCTGATCAGCGATAGTTTCTAGAATTAAGAATAAAAGAAATAAACCAGCTGCTGCAAAGTCAACTATATTCAATTGTCTACTATTTTCATAGCCAGTCATCAAAGCGGGAAGAGTAAAGAGTAATATTAAGCTTTGTTGATAAATCGAAATGAACAATAAATTAAATAAGGCCCATTTAAATTTACCTAGTAATGCTGGATTTTTTCTCAGCACTTCCCAGCGATAATCTTCATGACCTTTCCAAGGTATCCAATGATAACCACCTCTACGCGAAAAATTGTAAGTAAGTCTGATGCCCCATAAAGTAACTA
>JAGNOY010000209.1 GCA_017989935.1 Chitinophagaceae bacterium | reverse complement strand
GAGCCAACATTGAATATTCGGGGGCCATCGGTGTAGACTTATTATGTGAAGAGGGAAAACATCCATCAATTCCTGCCCCATTCAAAGGCAACATGGATGTAGTTGCACTAAAAAAATTCATCGAAGAGAAAGGTGCTTCGAATATTCCGCTCGTGATGATAACCGTCACGAACAATTCAGGAGGTGGACAACCCGTTAGCATGCAAAATATTAAAGATGTAAAAGCAATATGCACCAGCTATAATATTCCGCTTTATATTGATGCTTGTCGGTTCGCTGAAAACTCCTATTTTATTAAATTAAGAGAAGCTGAATACGCTCATAAATCCATTCCAGAAATTGCACATGAATTGTTCTCTTATGCAGATGGATGCACCATGAGCGCTAAAAAAGATGCGTTTGCAAATATTGGCGGTTTTCTAGCTATGCATAATAAAGATCTAGCCATGCAATGTAGAAACCTCTTAGTGATTACAGAAGGCTTCCCAACATACGGTGGACTGGCTGGTAGAGATCTAGAAGCTATTGCCATAGGACTAAATGAAGTCATGGACGAAAACTATCTGCAATACCGAATTAGAAGTATAGAATACCTGACTCAAAAATTAATGGCAGCAGGAGTACCTGTTATGCAACCCGCGGGTGGACATGCAGTATATCTTGATGCAAAAGCCTTCTTACCTCATATTCCCATAGATCAATATCCTGGACAAGCATTAGTTGGTGCATTATATGTAACAGGTGGGGTCAGAGGTGTAGAAATTGGATCCTTGATGTTTGGAAAATATGATATGAATCATAAACTCATCCCCGCACAATTAGAATTGGTGCGGTTAGCTATTCCAAGAAGAGTATACACCCAAAGTCACATTGATTATGTGGCCGAGGTCATCATTGAAGTATTTAACAAACGTGAAACGATTCATGGCCTTCAAATTACGGAAGAGGCACCATTACTCCGACATTTTACTGCTAAATTAAAGCCAATTTAAAAAAAATAAATATCATGAAACATATCAAACATAGTTGGGCAGAACCCTACAAAATTAAAATGGTTGAATTGCTCAAGATGACTACTCCATCTCAGAGAAAAAAAGCAATGAAAGAAGCAGGTTATAATACCTTTCTATTAAAATCAGAAGATGTATATATTGATTTACTGACAGATAGTGGAACATCAGCAATGAGTGATCGGCAATGGGCTGGCATGATGATGGGAGATGAAGCTTATGCTGGTAGTCGAAATTTTTATCACCTGGAAGAAGTGGTTAAAGATGTTTATGGCTATAAATATTTAATTCCAACACACCAAGGCCGCGGTGCTGAAAACATCCTTTCGAAAATCCTAATTAAAAAAGGTGACATTATTCCTGGGAACATGTATTTTACCACAACTCGTTTGCACCAGGAATTAGCAGGCGGCACATTCCAAGATATCATTATTGATGAAGCCCATGATTCAGAAAATGAATTTCCCTTCAAAGGCAATGTGGATCTTAATAAACTTGAAGCATTAATAAAAAAACACGGCGCTAAAAAAATTCCCTATGTAAGTATGGCTACCAGTGTAAATATGGCTGGTGGTCAACCCATCAGTATGAAAAATTTAAAAGAATTGCGAGCGCTGACCAAAAAACACAAGATTCGTATTATCCATGACATGACCAGGGTCGCTGAAAATGCTTATTTTATTCAGCAAAAAGAAAAAGGATATGAACATAAAACAATAAAAGAAATAGTAAAGGAAATATGTTCCTATACTGATGGGGCTACGATGAGTGCTAAGAAAGATGCACTGGTCAACATTGGTGGTTTCCTCGCAGTAAACGAATGGGATATTTTTGAAGAAGCGCGCAACATGGTAGTTGTTTATGAAGGCCTTCATACCTATGGCGGACTTGCTGGAAGAGATATGGAAGCAATGGCCATTGGCATTGGTGAAAGTGTAAGTGATGAACACATAAAAGCTAGAGTCGGCCAAGTCATTTATCTAGGCGAGAAAATGTTACAATATGACATTCCTATTGTAAAACCCATTGGTGGACATGGCATATTTGTAGATGCAAAAAAATTCCTACCTCATATCAAACAAGAACAATTTCCTGCTCAAACATTAGCAGCTGAAATTTATTTAGATTCAGGCGTTAGAACTATGGAAAGAGGCATTGTTTCTGCAGGCCGAAAGGCAAATGGCGATAACTATTTTCCAAAATTAGAGTTGGTAAGATTTACCATTCCACGTCGAGTATACACTCAAGCTCACATGGATGTCATCGCAGAATCTGCAGCAAGGGTTTATGAAAAAAGACAAAAACTTAATGGTATGAAAATGGTTTATGAACCTAAGTATCTAAGATTCTTTCAGGCAAAATTTGAAAAACTTTAAATTTGTAAGAAGTAAAGTGAGTCATAACAATTAGGACCGTTCCATTATTCAGCTGAGGATAAAATCCATATAAAAATTAAAATATAACAAATTTATTGAATAACATAGAAACCAGCAAGTATCACATTTAATTCAATTTACTATTATTACGCTCAGGTTTTGTTAATTTAATAAATATTAAACTTTAAACAATATGTCCATCCGTCGTCTTATCATTTAAGTTCCTTTAAAATAAAATGACTAAGACCAATTGTAAGGTTTAACAACACGACACCAAATTTTATATTACTTTTGCCCCAGTTTTAGGATCCAATTTTAACAAAATGTCAGATATACGAACCATAGAATTAATGTCTCCTGCCGGAAATTTCGAATCATTAATGGCAGCCATTCAAGCAGGTTGCAATTCAGTATATTTCGGTGTAGAGCAACTGAATATGCGGGCACGCTCAAGTATTAATTTCACTTTGGAAGACTTAAAAAAAATTGCACAAATCGGAAAAGAGAATCAGGTAAAAACATATCTGACACTCAATACAATCTTGTATGATCATGATATCAATCTGATGAAAAGCATAGTAGATGCAGCAAAATCAAATGGCATTTCAGCAATCATAGCATCCGACCATGCCGTAATGAATTATGCTAAAAAAATTGGAATGGAAATTCATATTTCTACTCAAGCGAATGTTTCCAATATTGATACCGTAGAATTTTATTCAAATTTTGCAGACGTGATTGTATTAGCACGGGAATTAAGTCTCATGCAAGTAGCTGAAATTAGTCGCGAGATAAAAAGAAGAAACATTACCGGCCCTAAAGGGAATTTAATTGAATTGGAAATTTTCGCCCATGGTGCCTTATGCATGGCGGTTTCAGGTAAATGTTACCTAAGTCTACATTCACACTACGCATCAGCAAATCGGGGGGCTTGCATCCAAAATTGCAGAAGAAGTTATATTGTAAAAGATAAAGAAGAAGACATTGAGTTTGAAATTGACAATGAGTTTATCATGTCAGCAAAAGATTTATGTACTATAGATTTTATTGATCAGATTATTGATGCTGGTGTTCGTGTTTTAAAACTCGAAGGAAGGGGCAGAGCCGTTGATTATGTATATACCGTAACAAAATGCTATAACGAAGCCATTAATTCCCATTTAAATGGCAGTTTCAGCAAAGAAAAAATAGAAGCCTGGAAAAAAGAATTAGCTACAGTTTATAATCGAGGTTTTTGGGATGGATATTATCTCGGTAAAAAAATGGGCGAGTGGAGTAATGAAAATGGTTCGAAAGCAACTAAAAAGAAAATTTATGTAGCGAAAGCCGTAAAATACTTTGACAAAATGGGTGTCGGAGAGTTTGTATGTGAATCACACAGTTTAAATATAGGCGATGAAGTGATCATTACCGGACCTACCACTGGATATATTCAATCTAAAATAGAAGACATTAGAGTGAATAAAATATCCGTTGACAAATCACAAAAAGGGGAATCCTTTTCTATAAAAATAAATGAAAAGATTAGACCCTCAGACAAGCTCTACAAACTTGTAAGTGAAAACACATGATTAGAATAACACAGCAAAGAGCAAAATGCATTGGTTGCAATGCTTGCGTTGAAGCATCCCGACAAAGATGGCGCATTTCAAAAAAAGATGGAAAATGCACTTTGGTTGGATCTGTTAACAAGAAGGGTTTTTATTCTGTATTAATTAATGATGATGAACTTGAAGAAAACCAAATGGCCGCTCAAAATTGTCCGGTCAATATTATAAAAATTATTCCTTTAAAAAAATAGAAACAATGTCCCAACACAAAATAAGAATTACTAAAAAATTTTCTTTCGATATGGCACATGCATTGTATGGATATGATGGACCTTGCAAGAATATCCACGGACATACATATCATTTAAGCATTACACTAATTGGAAAGCCAATTGAAGATATTAAAAAAGCTAAATTAGGCATGGTCATTGATTTTGGTGATCTAAAAGATATTGTACACAAACACATTATACAAGTTTTTGATCATGCATTGGTGTTAAATCAAGAAGCACCCTATTCGAAATCTGAAGTTATCTCCAATGAGTTCGAAAAAGTTATTTTAGTTCCATTTCAGCCAACTTGTGAAAACTTATTATTAGATTTTGTGGATAGGTTGAATGATAAGTTTAATATCTTGACTCCAATCTTTAGTATTAGACTTGAAGAAACTCCTACTTCTTATGCAGAATGGTTTTTGGAAGATAATCAATAGTTATACTGCATGACCTATTTGTAATACATTAGGATTTATTAAAAATATTCGGTTTCATATGCTTTTTCAATAGATTATGATACAAGCAAAAACAAATAATATTAAACATCTA
>JAGNOY010000208.1 GCA_017989935.1 Chitinophagaceae bacterium | reverse complement strand
CTGAATAACCCATGGGCAATGACTCAGAAGTTGAAGATGCCGGCGAGAAGTGAAATTGCGCAAATTTGATGCAAGTTTTTCGAGCACTAATGAAAAAGTACCTAGCACTGCATGATAAAATATTCCCTTTCAAATTTTCTGAAATCAATTGTTTTCACATTAAACTGCAGCACCTATGAAGATATTGAGTCTATTTTAAAATAATTTAAGGCTTTACAAAGAAATCAACTTCTTTGATTTCTTCATTGCCACCAAAGTCTGTTGCCTTAATAATAGCTTTTATTGGTGTGATAGATGTAATTGAGTTTGGTATAAAATGTTCATGGTATGCATATACCTTCAAATTTGTAACATCTGGGGCTTCACTGAAAATTGTATTTCCATTCTGTAACACTGAAATTGAAAGGGTGTGAAGTGCCGTTTCATCTGTGGTGGTAAATTCAATATGAACCTCTGGATCCAAACTCAAATTGAGTGTATCATTGATAACTGGTTCAACTATAGTAATCAATGGTTTTGTATGATCTAAAAGATAATTGCTTTTTTTCTTGCAAGATTGACTGAATGTAAGAATGAATAAACTAGATAAAATAAATAAGTATTTCATGATAATGTTTTTGTAATAATTAATTGATTAAATAAATATAATAAGTAGAAAGCTTGAATTTGTTCTCTATCAAACCTTCACCATAGAATTGATAAATAGCCTTACTGAATTGTACACCGAAACCTGATTTTTTAGTGTAGATATCGAAGGAAGTCTGCCAATAAGCCCCAAAGCCACCAGTATGATCTACTGGCTTATCTTGCTGTTTGTCTGCTTTTCTATGATCAAGTTGAATGCCCATACCAGGAAGTATGGTAATTTTTTTTGCTTGTTTCCAATAAAGGATTTTTAAATTTCCGTTGAATTGGTTTCCAAAGGCATAATGCATCTTGTTTTTCCCATTAAGACGATATTGTGCTTCTGTTTGGAAACCCAATTTATTATGGCGTATTAAGCCATTTAAATGCAATGGGAAATCAATTGAGCCAGTACCCATTTGTAAATTTTGATGAAGCATTAAGCCATCTTTTACATAGTCGGATTTGCCGCTTGGTAATTTGATGCCCATGCCTATTTGCAATAAGTAGGAAATTGATTTTTGATTGTCAGGGGGGGATTTTAAAATATCACTTATGGCAACAAACTGAATATCTCCAATTCCATTCAAGCTAGTTGTTGAATTATTTTGATGTTGTTTGTTTAATTGATACGGAATCAAACCAATAATTTGCATTCTTCTAAACGGTACAAACCGACCCCATAATTCACCAGTATAAAATTTTTCAGTACTTGAAGTATTATATTCTGTTGCAGTTGTATGACCTTGAGTTTTAAATTGCTGTTGTTGATATCTGATACCGATAAATGAATGTTGTAAATAGGGAAGTAGTCCTGCTTGGCTGGCACCTGCGCTACAACCGCACATATCACAACCATAAGATTGTTTCAACCCAATTGTAAGGATGAAACACAAAAGAAAATTTCTCATGCGTAGAAAGTTGTTTAATGAATAATAAGATAGGCTGTCAATTAAACAACAAATTCTGGGGGCTCTATAGAAATATTTTTAAATTCGTTTTGATAAAAATTTAGATAGTCTTTAAAGAGTTTAAAATGATAATGGCTACTTATGCATGGTAGTTTCAACTTTATGGGTATCAGAAAGCAAGTTTCAGTTTCAGCAAATTTTATTTTTTTAGGGTTCGACTGATGCTTGCTACTCGCTTCATTTTCGGAGTTCTTTAATTGTTTTTTGAGTTGGCATTTAGCTTTACAACAAGATCCTTGGACATTCCTTTGTTCACAGACATTGACGGCTAAATAATCTTGATTCAGTTTCCAACATGCATAAATACCTAATTGCATGCCACATTGAGCTACAATTAGCATAAGGAAAAATATGGAAATGAATTTTTTCAAGAATGCAAAGTTATTAGAAATATGCATTTAAATAAAACGATTAAGCAACTTATTCTCTATGAAATTTTGAGAATAGCTGAAATCAAATTTTCTAGGCCTAAAACAGGTATAATAACTACGAGTTTATAAGCAACAAAACTTTTATGCTAATTCGTCCTTTAAATAGTTCATTTTTCTCTTTTAACGAATTAAAGAAATATCTCCTTTAATTGTTTTTACAATATCATTGGCATAATAATCGACTATAAAATAATAAGTACCGACTTCAGCATCACGACCCTTAAAACGGCCATCCCAGCCAATTTCTTGTTCTGATGTTTGAAACATAAGCTCTCCCCAACGATTGTAAATAGAAAAGTTAATCAGATCAAATCCAGCACCAAGAACTTTAATCACATTGTTGGTATGGTCAGAATTTGGTGAAAAAGCATTCGGAATAAAAATTGTTTCAGGTTTGATTATGGTACCGCATTTGGTAATTGAATCCAAGCATCCGAGAGTATTATAAGCCAACAAGGTGAAACAATATCTGCCAGTATCAGTATAAGTTCTGCTTTCATTAGCTTGGGTAGAAAACATAGATCCTTTGTAATACCATTCATATGTTGTTGCATTGCTAGATTGATTGATCAAATTGAATGTAGGATTGTCTAAAGTTGTATAGGTTGGACTAACAATAAAATCTGCATCAGGTGTGGGTGCCACAAAAATGGTAAATGAAATTGAGTCTTTCCCACCGCATTTACTTGTATCTGATGCAGTTACATAATAAGTTGTTGTTGCCGTAGGTTTGAAGGTTAAAATAGAAGTATCTGAATTTGTTGTAACGCCTGCGTTGGGGCCAAAAGTAATTGTTGCATCTGGAAGAGACATACTCGTGCTTTCTCCAACACATAATGCTGTATCGCTTGGTTTTACTAACTTTAAATTTGCTGTAAGCTTTGCATTAAAGCATGCAGTATCCGGTTGAAAACGCCATAAGTCATTTGTGAGTTCTAATATTCCTGAAGGGCTTCCAAATCCACCAAATATCCATAAATTGTTTGATTTGTCTGTCCAAATACACACGCCACCTTTACTAGGTATCATATTTGAACTTGATGGTACACCTTTGGTGCCAAAATTTCCTGAGGGAAGAGGGGTAGAAGCATTACTGCCACTGACCCAAGTCCATTTATTGTTTGAAATATTATATAACCATAAGTCATTAAAACAATTGGAAGCAGATAAGTCACTAAATCCACCAAAAGACCAGAATACATCGGTGCAACCAAGAGTTGATACTGTTTGATTTTCAATTCTTGCACTTGGATAGGTATTTGGATCTGGATTACATTGTTGTCCATAAATACCGCCTTGATTACTTAAGTTCGATCCTGAAATCCATGTCCAGTTGTTAGTGATTGGATTAAAACGCCAAACATCATTGTACGCATCTGATGAAAAGATGCCTCCTGCAAAAATATAGAAATTTCCATCTACACCTTTCCATTTGGTATAAGAAAGCCTTCCAGAGGGCATATTTGCAGGGTCTTCAATATTTTTGATTCCAAAATTTCCAACTGAAGCGCCAATCATGTCTCCTTTCATAAATGTCCATTGGCCTGAGCCGATATCGTATTTCCACATATCATTCATTTCAGAACCCGCACCAATTGCAGTTGTTTGACCTCCGAACATCCACAAATTATTCTGAGCATCCACCCAACTAGATTTACATTCAACTCTTCCTCCTGGGTCATTCAAGGGAGAAGGTACGCCCATTGTCCCGTAACTTGCTGTAACAGCCCCAACAGTAGTTCCATCAACCCAGGTCCATTCATTAGTAGCAATATGATATTTCCACAAATCACTTAAGGGGTTTAATGAAGAGGAATTGTCTATACCAAATCCACCAAACAACCATAAATCACCATTATTATCTGTCCAACAATTAGCTCCCCAACCTCGGGCGCTAGGAAAATTGTTTATAGAGGGTACACCCATTACACCATAAATTCCATCTACGTTGTTGTTGGCACTTTCGCCACTTACCCAAGTCCATTGATTGGTAGTTACATCAAATTTCCACATATCATTCAAAGGGAAGGTCAAATTACTTACACCGCCAAATAACCAAAGATTTCCATCAAGATCGGTCCAAAATGCTGCTTGATATCTACAAGGAGGTTCGTTGGCAGGCGAGGATACCCCTTTTGTGCCGTAGGTGCCTGATGAATTTCCTAGATTACTTCCATGCATCCAGGTCCAAATACCTTGGCCATTTGATGCCTGAGTAATAAAGAACAGGGCAATAAAAAGCAGGTAAGGTTTGATTTGAACTTGCATAATTCGACTTTAGGGTGATTAAAGTTAAAAAGAATAACCGAAAGACGAAGTTTTTCTCTGTTAAGTTTGTTGTGATAGATAGACTTAAAATATTCTATCAGTCTAATAGTTCTCAATAACTTGAATTTCTATCTTGTCAAACAACTCTTCATCATCATTGTAAATGATCATGTCTAAATCTTGCATGAATGAAAAGCAATTTATTTTATGTTTTTCAAAAATAGCTGCAAGTGTGTTTAGTTTAGTCTGACAAGCATCAAGTCTTTCTTTGTATAATGTATCAGTTAAGCTATCGCAGCAATAATAAAAGCCTTTTGCAAAAATGGTAAGGGTAGCAGTATCTTCTTTCCAAGTAGGCCACTTATTTATTATTGAATCTATTGTTTGCATTGATGAATCATCTAAACGAAAATGTGTACTATCCATATGAAGTGTACATCTAAACAAAGTGTCAATCAATCCGGGTTGTTTTAATTTGAAA
>JAGNOY010000207.1 GCA_017989935.1 Chitinophagaceae bacterium | reverse complement strand
TCGGCATACTTTAAATTCCACAATTGCTCTCCTTGCTCAGGCACACCAATCACAGGCTTCTTATTCAAAATACATTCACTTAATGTGTTTACTCCGCCATGTGTAACGACTAAATCTGCTAAAGGCAGAATTTGTTTTGCGTGTATAAATTTTTCCAGATAAATTCGTTGACTATTCCCTGCACTTACTTTCAATCCTACATGATTAGAAATTAATACAAATCTATCATCTGTCAAAACCATGTCCTTGATAGTTTCCATCACCAATGGATAAGATTTCAATGATGAAGAACCCATACTGACAAAAATTATTTTCCGTCCTTGTAGCTTATGCTCATCCAATTCTCCAGCCCAAGAATGCGAAGCCCCAAACGTACTGCCTAAATGCTGGTCAAGAAAAAAATAATTCGAAGGCAAAGGCATAAATGGCGATAACCCTTTAGTCTGATTGATTAAAGTCACATCACCTTCATACACGCCTAAAAAATCTTGCATCAAGGGCAATTGATAAGATTTTAAGACCTTATTAAAATTTTTACCCCATTGCTTCATCGTCATTAAAAAAGCAAACCGCCTAAATCCCGCAGGCGTAACGCCATTCACATCGCCGAATGGATAAGCAGTGTTTAAAAAATGGTTCTCAGGAATAAAGTACTGATGATTATAAAATCTAGTCAAGGTTGGAATCACTATCGTCACTAATTTCTTCTTGGCTAGTTGAGCAGATATCTTAACAGAAGGTCGATTGTTAGAAACAATCACATCTGGATTTACTTTATTAATTACTTCTAAGTCTTTATCGACCAAGTGATGTATAAGTGCTTCTTGATAAAAATCTACATTATTTTCATCTACATGTTTACGATATTGATGGTAAGAGATTTCGTTGATAGGCATCACCTCAAACCCTTTTTCAACAAGCACATTGGTATAATTTCCGTTTGAGGCATAAATCACTTCATGGCCATTTTCACGCAACATATTAGCAACAGTAATTGAGGGGATGGTAGTACCTAATTGATTCGAATACGGGAAAAACAAAAATTTGGCCATGAGTGTAACTTGAATTCTTTTACTTGCAAGATCACATAACTTGATTTACTTAAAATATTGCCATGATCTTATAACGAAAATAGTTTTTAAAACCCAAACATGCAACAAGTACATGGATTCAAGAGCTAATCAATCCTCAATTTGGCCAAATATCCATGTGTGCCAACTACAAAACAGGTATTCACATCACTAAAAAACAAACCTCTTAAATCTTCTTTGGTAAATTCACTCATGGCCTCCCAGGACTTTCCTTCGTTTCTACTAAGCATACATTCACCTTGTTCTCCAACCACAATGTATGTGCCTAAGCCATTATTTTCAACACACAACCAATGTTTTTTCTTCTGAAACAACGCATTTCCATTTCTTATTACTTCCCAAGTATTACCGCCATCATTAGTTTTGCAAATACTTCCTCCATACCCAATAGCAATTCCATGATCCTTATCTTGCCAACTCATCGATTTGAAATAATCATTTTTAGCTGTAGTGAAATCCCAATGCTGTCCTTTATCAGCACTACGCAAAACAGCACCATATCCTGACATATATACATCTTGTTCCGAAACAACATCTATATCACTTAGTTCAAAACTTCTTGAATCTAAAGTAGAAGAAACAGACAAATTATTTGCATCAAGATAACCCATAAGACCTTTTTTTAAATTAACACCTATGACCCATAAGGCCGTATCTTTATTCAGGAAACAAATATCTTGCAATGCCTCCCACGATGGATGTTGAATATAATTAAATGACTTTCCTGTGTCTTTACTATAATACATGGTGCCCCCATAGCCGGCGGTAATTAATTCTCCCTTAGCACTGATGTCCAAACTAAATATCTCCTTTTGCTCTGCTTGTAACAAAGTAGAAATATCAGACCAGATTTTTCCACCATCCATTGTTTTATAAAGCAATGGTCTTGCATACAAATCACCTCCTACGGCAAATCCTATTTGTGGGTTTAAGAATTTTATTTTATTCAGCCTTAGATCTGTTGCCAAATTGATTTGTTCAACATCAGCATTTAATTCATTTTTCTTACAAGAATGAAGACTGAATAAAACAAAACAGAAAAAGAAAACATTACGCATGAGAAAGCATTCTTTCGATATCCTTAAGTCCTACTTTAGCAAATACAAATTTTCCTTGCGGAGATATTTGTGGTTGCTGGCATTGAAACAAATCAACAACAATTTTGTGCATTTCGTCTAAACTTAATTTCTTGCCTGCTTTAATTGCTTTTTGCACAGATAAGGTTCGAATCAATTTTTCTCTTTTATCTAATTTAAGCTCCGAAGTAAAATGTTTATAATCGTCGATAATTTTCTCAATAGAATCTTTTTCATATCCCGATTTAACATCGGCTGGTGTGCCTTGAATAATAAATGTGTTTGTTCCAAAAGACTCAATTTCATAGCCCAATAATTTCAGATCTGGTAAGATGCTTTCTAAGAGCACGGCATCTGCCGCTTGTAGCTCAATAGTTTGAGGTATCAATCCACGTTGAATAATTACAGGTTGTTCAGTAGCTTGTTCGAATCTTTCGTACAAAATTCGTTGATGAGCAAGATGTTGATCTATCATCAAAAATCCTTGGCGACTCGAAACAAAAATATACGTCAAGCCGATTTGTAAATAATCCGGTACAAATTCTTCTTCAATTCCCATTCCGTTTTGAACGTCATCTTGAGATTCATGATTTAAATCTGGCGCCGAACTTTCGATATCTGCGTTTCGTGCAGAATTTGTTTGAACCGAATCTATTGGCTGATTGCTAAATTCTTGTTGAATTTTATATAAGTCTTTCCAATTACGTACATCTTCTTTTTTATCTAAAAAATGGGCTTTTCCTTTATCTGTAAATGATTGAAATAAAAAATCGCCTTTAGTATGTTCTTGAATTTCCTTTTGAAAAGGTTGCGTGACTGCGGGCAATTGTTCGATAGTTGCATTTAAGCTAAAGTCTAAGGAAGGCGCAATACTATATTTGCTCAAAGCATGCCTGACAGCAGCACTTACAATGGAATATATCATGCGATCATCTTCAAATTTTATTTCTTGTTTGGTAGGATGCACATTAATATCCACGCGTTTCGGATCTACATCAATAAATAAAACAAAGGCAGGAAATTCATCTTTTGCGATTAAGTCTTTATACGCCTGACTTACTGCATGATTAAGATAAGCACTTTTAATAAACCGTTTGTTGACAAAAAAGTATTGATTTCCTCTCGACTTGATGGCCATTTGCGGAGAAGCTACAAAACCCTGAATAGTAAGAATATCCATTTCTTCGTTCACAGGTACCAATTTATCAGCAAACTGATTGCCTAACAAAGCAATAATTCGTTGCTTGGGCTTAGCTATTTCTAGTTGAAATACATCAGTTTGATTATTCGTCATCCTAAAAGCAATTTCAGGATAAGCCATAGAAATGCGAATAAACTCATCTACAATATGTCTTGTCTCTACAGAATTGCTTTTTAAAAAATTTCGTCGAGCAGGCACATTGAAAAACAAATTTTTCACCATCAAGCTTGTTCCTACATTAGCCTGACAAGGCTCTTGGGTTTTCACTACACTATTGTCGATATAAATAAAAGTGCCCACTTCGTCTTGTGCAGTTCTTGTTCTTAATTCAACTTGTGCCACTGCTGCGATAGAGGCTAAGGCTTCACCACGAAACCCCATGGTACGAATAGAGAACAAATCATCTATAGATTTTATTTTTGAGGTCGCATGTCTTTCAAAACTCATCCGTGCATCACTTGGACTCATACCTTTACCATCATCATTGACTTGAATCAGTTCTTTACCTGCATCTTTGATAATCAGATGAATTCTGGTAGCTCCTGCATCTATGGCATTCTCAAGCATTTCTTTCACTGCACTAGCAGGCCTTTGAATTACTTCACCCGCAGCAATTTGGTTTGCTATATGATCAGACAATAAGGCTATAACATCTGGCATGTTGCAAATGTAGGAATTTGAATGAAATCTTAGCATTTCGTTTATTCGACTCTCTAAATTGAAATTTTGTTTAGAGCTAGAATATTCTATTACGAGGCGTTCTAAGGCTGTTTAACAGGATTTGACAGTGATTCTGCAGATTACATAGGCCTAGAATCTAAGTAGAGAAGAACCAAGAAAGCTAGTAGTCGAAAAACCTCGAATTAATCTAAAGGAAGCAAGATTGTGTACATTCTTCCTTTACTATTATTTAAAAATTTATCGCGCATCCAAGGGTTCAACATCTTTAAAGTTTTGTAATTCGTGCCTTTGCTTTTTGCATAAGATACCAAACTGCCAATACCGCCATAAATAGTTTCTTTTCTCACCTTTAAGGGTTGATATACATCGTCTTCTTCAAGGTTGAATCCTGAAGCTTTTGGATTAGATAAAATATATTTCAGTGCGGCAATGCGAAATATATATCGCATAGTTTCTTCTGGTAATAATACATTGTAAAAGCTAGTTTCACCTTGACTAGTTAAGGCGCTATTCATGCCACCCATACCACAATTATATGAAGCTGCAGCGGAAGTCCAATTGCCAAATTTAGCATAGGCATCTTTCAAATATTTACAAGCAGCATCTGTAGCTTTTTCTGGATTATATCTTTCGTCTACTTCATTATCAATGACTAAACCATACCCAGGTGCCGTACCAGGCATAAATTGCCAAAAGCCTACTGCACCGGCTTTGGAAGTTTGATTTTGTAAGG
>JAGNOY010000206.1 GCA_017989935.1 Chitinophagaceae bacterium | reverse complement strand
CAATTATTGTACAATATGCAGGCTTTAATACCAAAGAAATTAAAATAACTGAACTCCCAACTAGCCCTTTACAAATACTTATCACTACTGGTGAGGAAAAAATTCTATCTGAGGTAGTTGTTACTTCAAGACGTAGAATAGAAAAAGTACAAGAAATTCCTATTGCGGTTTCAGTGGTAAGTGGAAAACAAGCAGAGCAAGCAGGAGCCTTCAATGTTAATCGTATCAAAGAACTTGTGCCATCAGTTCAACTGTATTCCTCAAATCCAAGAAATACTGGGATTAACATTCGTAGTCTAGGTTCGCCTTTTGGGCTTACAAATGACGGTATCGACCCTGGAGTTGGATTCTATGTTGATGGTGTTTACTATGCTCGTCCAGCAGCAACTACACTAGACTTTATCGATGTTGATCGAATTGAGGTACTACGTGGACCACAAGGATCATTATTTGGTAAAAATACTACCTCAGGAGCCTTTAACATTACTTCTCGTAAACCTAGTTTTGTTTCTGGTGCTGACTTCGAGGTGAGTTATGGTAACTATGCATTTCTACAAGCCAAAGCGTCTATAACAGGAGCATTGAGCAAAAAATTTGCAGGTCGTCTTTCTTTCTCTGGTACACAACGTGATGGTTTAATAGAAAATGTTGTAACTGGGAAACCTACAAACACACTAAACAATCAAGGAATTAGAGGTCAATTATTATACACTCCTTCAGAAAATACAAATGTATTATTGGCAGCCGACATAACAACCCAGCGTCCAGACGGATATGCTCAAGTAGTTGCGGGTGTGGCACCTACCAAAAGAGCCCCATATCGTCAATTTGATGCGATCATTGCAGATTTGAATTATCAACTTCCGAGCCAGAATGCCTTTGACCGTAAGATTGATCAAGATACTCCATGGCGCTCTGGACAAGATTTAGGTGGAGTTTCTCTAAATGTCGATACTAAAATTGGAGGCGGGACACTAACTTCTACAACTGCTTGGCGTTTTTGGAATTGGGATCCATCCAATGATAGAGATTTTACAGGCTTACAGGTATTAGCAAAATCGCAAAATCCAGCTAGACATACCCAGTTTACTCAAGAGGTTCGTTATGCTGGTCAAGTTAGCCCTAAACTTAGTGGCGTTGCGGGTGTATTTTTTATAGACCAGGAAGTTAAAATAGATGGTACAGAAGAATCAGGGAGAGACCAATGGCGCTTCTCTCAAAGTACCACTAGTCCACTATGGGCTACTCCAGGTCTTTTAGATGGTTATGGAATAAAAACTAATTCTAGTATAAATTCAACTAGTGCGGCTGTCTTCGGACAATTGGATTGGGCTATAACAGACCGTTTACACATATTACCGGGTTTAAGATACAATTACGATAAGAAAAAAGGAGATTACAACCGTAAAACCTATGGTGGTTTGGAAACTAATGATGCAGCCTTAATTGCAATAAAGAGACTAGTGTATACAGATCAGTCTTTTAAATCAGATACTGACGATACCGATTTTTCTGGAAATTTAACGGTATCATACAAAGCGTCTGACAAAATCAATGCTTATGCCACTTATGCAAAAAGTTACAAACCGGTTGGACTAAATGTAGCGGGACTTCCAACCATTTCTGGTCAACCAGCTCTTGATCTTGCTGTGATTAAGCCTGAAGATGTAAACCATTATGAAGTAGGAGTAAAAACTTCTCCATTAAAAAACTCCATATTAAATTTGACATTATTTAACACAGAGATCAAAGATTTTCAAACTAATGTTCAAGCTGCTGAATTAGGTGTAAATCGTGGTTATTTAGCTAATGCCGATAAAGTACTTGTAAGAGGAGCTGAACTTGATGCTAGTTTTGTTATAAGTAAGAGTTTAACATTGAACGGCTCTGCCACATATACTGAAGGTAGATATGAGAAATTTACGAATGCTCCACTCCCTTTAGAAGAAACTGGCTCTCAAGTATCTTTTAAAGATGTTTCTGGGACTGACCTTCCAGGTACTTCAAAATGGGCAGGATCTTTAGGGGGTGAATATACTCAATCTGGAAAATTCTTCGGAAATACTGGAAAATTCTTTTTAGCTCTAGATTCTTATGCTCGTTCTGAATTTTCATCAAGTCCTTCAGCTTCAAAATATCTAATAGTTGATGGTTATGCTATCTTTAATGGTCGTTTAGGTTTCCGCGCAACAGATGGATTATCTCTTTATTTTTGGGGTCGTAATCTATTGAATAAAGATTATTTTGAACAATTACTTCCTGCCGGTGGTAATGCTGGTCACTATGCAGGTGTTTTGGGCGATCAAAGAACCTATGGCATCACGTTTAAATATGTTCTGTAATATTTTCTAATAAAATAATGAGTACAGAACCTCAGAAAACAATAGGTTCTGTACTCATTATAAAATCTTATGTTTTTTTAAATTTACATAAAGCATTCTTGAGTTTAGAAAAAAATAGCGAAAAGTAATTTTAGTTTTGAAGTCTTTATTAAATAATAAAACCCCCTTTTTTGTAGCGTTTGTATAAATTTGCACAAAAAAATTAATGAGAATCCTAAAACTATTTATTTTTTTAATTTCAATATATGCTACTAATGCTCAAACAAGAAAAAATATTGACCATCAAAGTATACTTTGGACTAGATATTACAATCAGCTAATTTTAAATCATACTTGGTCGATTCATACTGAATTTGATAATCGAGTATTTTTAAAACCCTTTGAACAAAACTTATATGTTTTTAGAATCCAGGGACGCTATAAGATTAACGAAAAATTAGAAGCAGGAATTGGTTATGCCTATTTCTCCGTATCAACACAAGTACCAGAACAAACTTTTAATTTTGAAATACCTGAAAATAGAGGACAGCAAGATATAACTTGGAAAGAGAAAGTTAAGGGTATAACCATAAATCAGCGATTTCAAGTCGAAGAACGGTTCATTCGTAATTCGAATAATAAAGAATTAATAGATGGAACTACTTTTTTTTGGAGATTTAGATACCGAATTCAAGGTGACTTTATACTTTGGAAAAAAAAGAATCAATTCTTAAAAACAATTATTTTTGATGAAGTGATGTTCAATGCTGGAAAAAATATAGTGTATAATACTTTTGACCAAAACAGAATTTATGCTGCTCTACACTATAATATAAATCAAAGTTTAGCTCTGGAACTAGGTTATTTAAAAAGTTTCCAACAACGAATTAATGGTATTGACTACTTTAACAGAGATATTATCAGACTGAGTATTTTTCATAAAATAAATTGTATCAAAAAAGACAGTGACTAATCATAAAACAATTCAAAAACCAACATTTAAGGAAACCGTTCAGTTTTGGACAAAGCTCGGCTTTATAAGCTTTGGCGGACCAGCGGGGCAAGTTGCGATAATGCATGAATTTCTTGTTGAAGAAAAAAAATGGATTAGCGACAGTAAATTTTTACATGCCTTAAATTATTGTATGCTTTTACCTGGTCCTGAAGCACAACAACTTGCTACTTACATTGGTTGGATGTTATATGGTATTTGGGGAGGACTTGTTGCAGGAATTCTATTTATTCTCCCTTCAGTATTCATTTTGTTAGGATTAAGCGCTATTTATGTAACATTTGGAAGTCTCCCTTGGATTAATGCACTGTTTGCTGGTTTAAAACCCGCAGTCATGGCAATAGTAATTCTGGCTCTTATCAAAATTAGTAAAAAATCGCTTTCAAGCCCGTTCCATTATTTTGTTGCTATTGCTGCTTTCGTTTTCATATTCTTTTTAAATTTTCCTTTTCCACTTATTATTATTGGAGCAATTCTAGTTGCCACAACAACCAGACACTTTTTCCCTAGCCTATTTATTGAAATAAGTAATCGCTCAACTCAAAACTATGCTAATGAAAGTGAATATTACATCAATAGTCATTCAGGTACTACAAATACTGAATTTAAGACTTTACAGTTTTGTAAACAAATAGGAACTGGTGTTTTGCTATGGTCCATACCTTTGACAATTTTATACCTGATAACAAATGATTTTGAGTTTTGGTTCAAGTTATCTGTATTTTTCACAAAGAGTGCTTTTGTAACTTTTGGAGGTGCTTATGCTGTTTTGCCTTATGTGGCGCAAGTGAGTGTAGAACAATTTCATTGGTTAACTAGCGCAGAGATGATTGACGGTCTCGCTCTCGGAGAAACCACCCCTGGTCCATTGATTATGGTTCTGGCATTTGTTGGATTTATGGCTGGACATAATCATTTTGAAAACTCAGTTGGTATGGGAGTACTTGGACTTCTTCTAACTACTTTCTATACGTTTCTGCCTTGCTTTCTTTTTATTTTTGTTGGCGCTCCAATAATTGAGAAAACTCAGAAAAATAATAATCTAAAACAAATACTTTCTATTGTTACTGCGGCTGTAATGGGGGTAATTTTAAACCTAACAGCATATTTGGGCAAGGTGGTACTGTTTCCAAACGAATTTTCGGTTGCAGGGTTAGACGTTAGTTTTCTGGCTTGGACTATAATTTCGTTTGTTGCTTTGTACAAATTTAAAGTAAACACGATTCTTTGGATAGGCTACAGTGCTGTTTTTGGAGTTGTACGATTTTACTTTTTATATTAAACCACTATGGACTGGAAGTCCATAAGTTTAGTCGACAGAATAAAAGTCTGATAAAGTTGTAAACCTTATTTTTCTGCCACAAATTACACTAATTAGCACGAATTCATTTGTGAAAATTTGTGTAATTCGTGGTAAAGTTTATAGAGCCTGAAACGGAAATATACTAAAAGCACATACCTGTCTGCCGACAG
>JAGNOY010000205.1 GCA_017989935.1 Chitinophagaceae bacterium | reverse complement strand
AGTCTATAGCCAACATCGTAAAAATTTATCTGGTTGTTTTCGTATTCTTTTATAAATTTTAATCCACTCCAACCGATAAACTCATTTGAAGATTTTTCTATTACAGCCCAACGACCTATACCATTGTTTTTGTATTGTTGTTGTATGATATCTATATAATGACGTGCTTCTTGAATTGTGCTTATGGGTGAATTTCCTAAATAAGTATGCACTTTCGGATCGGCATCCAATTCGAACATAGCTTCGTCATCAGAATTTAATAGGTCTCTCAATATAAGTCTTTCAGTTTCTAAGTAAAATTGCATGTGGATTAAATTTGCTTAAGCGTATTGAAATAAATACTATCAAAAGTCAAATTTAGGTAAAAAACAATTTAATCATTTATCCTTTCTCGCCTCAGAAAGGAAGCTAGCTAAAATTTAATAGAATACTTTCATCGTTTCAGGCATGCCATTATTATATAATTGAAATAAATAGATTCCTTTAACCAATGATTGTGGTAATTGAACAACATGTTCACTATTTAAACTATTAAAATCACTTTCTTGATAGGTCGCGATGAGGTTGCCAGTTACCGAAAAAAGTTTAGCATGCAACTTACTATTTTTCTGTGTGGAGAAAAATATAGAATGCCCAATTTGATACATAGCATTCATTGTTTTGTTATATACTTCCGATGCAGTGGTTTGATTTGAAGCATATCTAATAATTCGAGGGTTTACACTATCCGAACCAACTGCAAGAATTTTTCCATCTGCTTGACAAAGCATTTTTTCTATTCTGAAATTTATTGGAGTATTCCATGTACCTGAATTACCAAATTGATTATTTGGAATTCCTGAAGTTAAAAGCGAATAATAATTTTGATGAAGAGCTTGATTTGAGCCAGCACCCGTATAATAGAAGGAGCTAACATACAAGGGCGTGCCATTGTATACGTATGAAGGTGTATGGATATAAGGTACATTATTTGGACTGCTTGGGTATGGGAAGGTATACTTTCCTTGAGTTCCGAAAGTGTTGTCAATTACACCACTGGCGCTCATTTTCTGCATATAAAACTCTTCACTTCCAAAAGTGTAGTTACTTGCGCCCACAAACAAGTCCCCGTTTTGATATTCAGTTATATTTGTATAACGTTTGGAATTTGTAATATTATCAAGATAGTAACCATTGTTCCCAAAAGAAGTTTGCAAATTTCCATTCAAATCCATTTCTAACACAAAGGCTTGAGAGTTCCCGTTTTGCCCACCAAGTAATACGTGTCCATTTTTTTTAAATATACCTGTTAGGATATAAGGGTAATTTCCTAAAGCACTCCCTGCTAAACTTATTGCCTTTACACCGCTAATTCCGTATGAATTATCCATTTGTCCATTTGCAAAAGTTTTAGCCAAAAGCAAGGTGTCTCTATTAATGGAAAATGACATATAATAATGATTAAATGAAGCATCTTCATAAAAGTCTCTGATGTATAAAATTTGGGGTGTACTACTAGACAAATTTAATGAAGCCCATCCATTTGTTCCATAACTCTGATCTGTTGTACCATCGGCATTATACTTAGTAATGCTGCTTCCCCAGTCTGCTAATATTATTTTCCCATCTTTACATTGTCTGATTACGCCACCATCTCCGCAACCACTTACTTGAATATAATTTACGCCCTTGATGGCATTCGGAATACCAGTATTGGCAGCAAAGGTTGTATCTAAACTTCCGTTGGTATTTGATCTGAAAATGAAGAAACCATGTTGAAACCCACCTACAGTATTGAAATAGAAATTAAGTAGCTTGCCATCAGTTTGAAGGCTTGCATCTACACAATGATTTGAAGGGAAATTTGTTAATAAAGAAATTCCGTTTGTTCCATAGCTCATGTCTAAAGGTGCTTGAGCTAATACACTTAGTTTTACAAAAGCAAATAGACTGAATAATATGTATTTCATGTTTACTAATTTTAAGTTGGAAGTAGACGCTATTATCATAAGTTAAGTTTGGTTTTAGGAGGAATAGTATTTTTTTTAGATGGTTCATTTTAAAGTTTATTTTTAATATTGAATGCAGTTTCAAAGCGAGAAATTTGTTTAGCTTAGTATAAGGAAAACATATTTTTATACCAAAATTGGCTGGCATTTTTTCATTCAACACACAAGCCTAAGCATTTGCCTGTTTTGCCATTCAACTTTTAATAAGAAATTCAATATTAAGTGCTGGATTCAAGATGTAAACTAAATGATTTGTTCATTCTTATTTTTCTTTCTGAAGTACAATAATTGATCTAGTTATATATACTATGGTCGAATTTGTCACTTCATTGTACATAAGTGTCTATGAGATAATCTGCACTATTTAGGCAAAAATTTCTTTCATTTCAGCTTGTACAAATTCGCTTAATGCTTTTACATTATTGGCAGAAAAGTCAAACGAAATTCCAGCTGTTGAATAAAGCTCTTTTAATGTTTGAGTATATCCCTTACTTAATCCACGCATGTAATTATTTAGGGTAGATTCTTTATCATGTTTGTATTGTTTCCACATCGCTAAAGCACCAAGTTGGGCAATACCATATTCTATATAGTAAAAAGGGACTTCGAATAAATGTAATTGTTTCTGCCATAAGATTGATCTAAATTCTTCAAGGCCTTCCCAAGAAATATTTTTTGGTGCAAATTCCTGATGTATGCCTAGCCATGCTTGTTTTCGTTCTTCTACAGAATGCCCTGGGTGTGTATATAACCAATGTTGAAATTTATCGATGGTGGCAATCCAAGGGAAAATAGACAAGGCTCTTTCGAGTTCTTCTGCCTTAGCTCGTTTTAATTCTGAATCTTTTTCATAAAATATGTCCCAATGATCCATGCTAAATAATTCCATGCTCATGCTTGCCAATTCTGCCATTTCCATAGGATATTCTTTAAAAGCACTTAAAGGTAAATCATGGCTTAAAAAAGAATGAAGTGCATGTCCGCCTTCATGCATCATGGTCACCACATCATCTGCAGTACCAGCAGCATTCATGAAAATAAAAGGGGCGCCTGTTTCCGCTAATGGGCAATTATATCCACCTGGAGCTTTTCCCTTTCTGCTATCTAAATCAAATTGATTCATTTTTTTCATGGTGATTAGGCAGTCTCCAAAAAAGGGTTTCAGTTTAGTAAATACTTGTATTGATTTTTCTAAGAGCTCTTCGCCTTGTTCAAAAGGAGCTAAAGGTTTTTGGCCAACTGGTTCTGCATCAATATCATAGGGGAAGAGAGATTCTAGTTTTAGTTGAGCTAGTTTATGTGCATACAGCTTTTCAACAATGGGTGTAATGTATGTTTTGATGGATTCGTGGAAATTTTCGCAATCTTTTACAGTATAATCGAATCGGCCAAGTTCTTCGAATTTATAATCACGATAATTTTCAAAGCCCGCATTGGTAGCTATTTGATGTCTTTTTTCTAACAGTTCGTCAAATAATTTATTCAATACATGCTCATCTTGTTGTCTACGTTCATTAACTTTAAAATATACCTCTTTTCTAATATTTCTATCACTTAACATCAAAAATTTTGCGGCTTGTTGCAACGTATACTCAACACCTTCAATATCAACACTCATTTTTCCTGTGATGGCACCATATTGCTGAGCAAGCACATTTACTGAAGCATTGAGTTCGATGTTTTTTTCATTGAATAATTTGATATCTTTTTCTACGCCCCTTAGGTAGGTATAATATAAATCCTGATTGAGCGATTTAGTATATGGACAGGCAATTAATTTTTTATTAAGTTGGTCTGCATAAGGTTTAATATGTGGTTCAATGTTCATGCAGAAATCTGTGAATGAATCTTCGAGTGCTTTGTTTTCTGTATCACAGGTCATTTTAATTTGCCGCCAACAAGCATCTTCACTAATTACAGCTTGAATTTCACTGATATCTTTTAGCCATTTTTCTAAAGTGTCCACATCGTTGATCTCTCGGGAGATTAGTTCGTCGAAGTAAGGCTTAAGTCTTTCCCATGTAGTAAGTTGAAAATCGGCTGGGATAAATTGTCTTGGTATTTTTTGAATAGCTGCACTCGGATTCATAATTAAAATTTTCGTGGCGAAGTTAGGGAAAATGGTTGGGATAGAATTACCCAATTCACGTAAGGGTAAGATAAAATCTAGCTTTTCATTTGGCGATTAGTTCTTTACTTGAAGTGTGGCAAGTAATTAGAATTCATTTAGCATGCTGACTTTATCACATGAATAAATTATTTTTATCTCGATTGTGAACTAAGTTAATTTATTATGTTTCTTAAAAAGCGAGAAACATTTGATGATGTTGATTGTAATGAGTTTCTGTAACCTGAAAATTATGAGAACCTATAATTGCAAAGCCATTTTTTTGATAAAACTTTATGGCTCTCTCGTTTCCAACCCAAGTAAATAACCAAATACCGAATTGATTATTTTTTTTAGATAATTCAATATTAAACTGTAGAAGTTCAAATCCTAATTTGCGATTAAAGAAGTTAGCCAATAAATAAATGCGATCTAATTTGGTGACATTTGTTTGTTGAATATTTGAATGTACCGAATTGAGCATAATTTTCGAAAATCCGGCGGCTTCTCCGTCTGAGTAAATTATATGATACATGTTTTTTTCATCTTTCAGTTCATCTTGAATTACTTCTACATTATAATTCTTTTCAAGAAATTGATTCAAGTCATTAGCAGAACAGCTATCCCTATGTGCTTCTTCAACAGAAATTCGTCCTATTTCTGAAATAATTTGAGCATGTATTGGATTGGCTTGGATAATTGAAATCATTTGT
>JAGNOY010000204.1 GCA_017989935.1 Chitinophagaceae bacterium | reverse complement strand
TTCTGAATCGCCTTTGTTCTCTGCTAAATTTCTACTTAAAAAAATTTGGTATTTGATTCCATTTTTAATGATGCCTATTGTTTTATTAGCTCAAAAGGAAGCTGTGGCGAAGGCATTTCAAATTTTGATTGTTCCTATGTTTTTAGTGACTTTGATTGTATTGATAAGGTTTAGCGGTGTTGGCTTTAGATTTGAAGAAGTGCATGATCCATTACAACCCTTTTTTATCAATCATGTAATTTATGGTTCTATGGTTTCTTGCATGGTGCCGCTTACGGTAGCTGCCTTTGCCTTGTCGCGGAAGTTAAGTGTTCAATGGTTGTTTTCTTTGGCGGGGATTATATTATTTGTAATCGCATCTTATTTATCCTATTCACGAGCAGCTTGGATGGCTATTGTGTTTGCTTGTATGGTTTATTTGTTTGTTCGATTTAAAGTGATGCATTACGCCATCTTGTTTTTTTATGGCGTTGTTTTAAGTGGTATTTTATGGTTAGCGCATGATAATAATTATATGCGATTTACGCCAGAGTTTGAAAAAACAGTCATGCATGAATCACTTGCAGATCATATAATGGCTACTATTCAAGGAACGGATATTTCTTCGGCCGAAAGATATTATCGTTGGATTGCAGGTATTAGAATGAGTCAGGATCATCCTTGGTTTGGAGTTGGTCCAAACAACTTTTATGAGCATTATAAATCCTATACTGTTTCGGCCTTTCGAACCTGGGTGAGTAGAAATTTTGAACGATCAACCACGCACAATTACTTTCTGTATATGCTTGTAGAACAAGGTTATCCGGCTATGATATTTTATGCGACACTGATATTTATGGTTTTCTTTTATGGACAAAAATTATATCATAGACTCGAACATAAATCCGAGAAAATTATTGTGATGTCGATACTTTGTATGATAGGCGGAGTGTTTGTCAATAATTTTTTTAGTGAGCTTTTAGAAATAGATAAAATTGGAAGTTTATTTTATATCGGAATTGGCATTTTAGTGGCAATTTCTTTGAAAGAGAATCTGAGGCAGCAGAATCAAATTCTTTGTAAAGATTAATAAGTATTTAAAATTTGGTATTTTTGTATGTATATTGTTCTGTAAACCAAATTTTAATTTATGTCTATCCGAATTATTATCCTTGATGATCATCAAATTGTGATAGATGGTTTGAAACTTTTACTTAAAGATCAGTTGAATATCGATGTCGTTGCAGAGTATACCAATGGGCTCAAACTTCTGGATGAATTAAACTACATGGATGTTGACTTGCTTATCACTGATGTGATGATGCCTATTATAGATGGGTTTGAAGTAGCCATGAAAATTAAGCAGCAACTTCCCGAAATTCGAATCCTAGCTTTATCGATGAATGGGGATGGGCCTATCCTTGATAAACTTATACATGAAGCCAAAGTCGAAGGTTATTTGTTGAAAACTGCTGATAAAAACGAATTGATTAAAGCAATTGAAATTGTAGCAGGTGGTGAGACATATTATGCACAAGAAATTATTGATGAGATGCATAGTTATTCGAAAATAAAAAAGCAGAATCAAGAAATTAATTTAACTGCTCGAGAATTGGAAATTATACAATGTATTGCACAAGATTTAAGTAATAAGCAAATTGCCGATAAGCTATTTATTAGTGAACGCACTGTTGAAACGCATCGTAAAAATATTTTTAGAAAAGTAGATATTCATTCCGTTGTTGGATTGATAGATTTTGCCAAAAAACAGAAATTAATTTAGGAGCAGGCTTTTGTATTGCGGCAAGGATAGCAGTGGAAAGCCCGCATTCCGAGAGGCTATGCGAAATCTGCATGTTACTTTACACTTCATGGCCGATTCGGAAGAGGACTTGCAACGAATAGCCTGTATGCCGCCCTAAAGAAAATGTAAACCTTATTTAAGTTAAATATACCCAATCAAGGGTATTGCCCCACTTTGTTGATGGGGCTAGTTTTGCTTTAAATTATAAACCATTTAAAAAGTAAAACAATGAAACAGATTTTAACTTTTGCGATTTTATTTCTTTTGACAGCTTATACGATTCAAGCAAATAATATCCAGACATCAAATGTCCTGTTGAATGGACAAAACACTACAAGTGATTTTACCTTAGTGAATTTTAGTGTAAACTGGGAAAACGCTTGGCGTACGAATACCAATGAAAGCAACTATGACGGTGCTTGGGTATTTGTGAAATTTAGAAAAAAGAACAGCTCGAATTGGCAGCATGCTACCATCAATTATGTTGCACCAGGTACAGCAGCTGCTTGCGGACATACACAAGCTGTAGGAGCTACGATTAAAACTGCTGCAGACGGAAAAGGTATTTGGATTTATAAAAGCACTTTTGGTATCGGTTCAGTAAATTTTGCAGCAAATAAAATCCGCTGGAATTATGGCGTGGATGGTGTGTTAGATGCTGATAGTGTTGAGGTGAGGTTATTTGCTGTTGAAATGGTAAATGTACCTACAGGCGCTTATAATTTAGGAAGTGGAGGCACTGAAAACTATCATTTTCAAGATGGTGTAGTGGATAGTTATTATCCGATTACATCAGAAAACTCAATTGTATGTGGCAATGCTGCAGGTAATTTATGGACATCAAGTGGTGGTGCTTATTGGTTTACAGGTACTCTGCCAACTGCTTTTCCAAAAGGGTATAATTCATTTTGGATTATGAAGTATGAATTTAGTCAACAACAATACATTGATTTTTTAAATACCATCGACTACAACAAATATGTAAATCGTAATCCATATAATTCGGCTTACACAGTTGGTACACATCCTAACTTAACAGCACCTAATCCTGAAAGAGCGATTGGTTATATCAGCTGTTTAGATATGTTGGCTTGGCTTGATTGGGCTGCAATGAGACCATTCACCGAATTAGAGTATGAAAAAGCATGCAGAGGGGCAAATCAAGTGCCAGTGGCAAATGAATATCCTTGGGGAAATACTACCATAACTGCAATTTCTGGTCCTACAAATCAAGGCACAAGTTCTGAAACATGGTCTGTAGGGAATTGCAATTATTCAACCCCAATTGGAAATGAAAAAATGCGTTGCGGTGCGTTAGCTACAAGTACTTCTACACGCACTTCTTGCGGCGCTACTTATTATGGCGTGATGGAAATGGGAGGTAACCTATGGGAATGGGCAGTTTCGCCTTTTGAAATTACAGGTCGCAGTTTTACTGGAACTCATGGTGATGGGAATTTAGCAGCAGATGGTTCGCATAATGCAGCAAATTGGCCAAGCTTGTCTGGATTAGGATTGGCATTACGTGGTGGTGCTTATGGTGCAGGATCAGCAGGATATTGTGTTACATCTGATAGATATTATGGTAGCTATCAATATGTATCAAAGGCTTCGAGCAATTTGGGTGGTCGTGGAGCACGCACTGGCGAATAATTTCTAAAATATTATATTATGAAAAAGAAATTATTCATCCCGCTTTTGTTGATGCTTAGTTGGACAAGCATGAAAGCACAAAACAACTTGATTTTCTTTGGTGGAAATGGAGATGGTTGGCATACGAGTACCTTTGCACAAAGTTCGAATGATGCCATCTACTTCGGAGGAAACGGTGATGGTTGGCATCTGAATAATTATGCACAAGTCTCAAACGATGGGCTATACTTCGGAGGAAATGGAGATGGTTGGCACCTGAATAATTATGCACAAACTTCCAATGACGCCATGTATTTTGGCGGAGGTGGCGATGGTTGGCATCTGAATAATTATGTACAATCTTCCAATGACGCAGTTTATTTTGGTGGTAATGGTGATGGTTGGGTACTAAATAATTATGTGCAAGCCTCTAATCTTGGGATGTATCATGGCGGCAATGGCGATGGTTGGGCTACGAATTACACCCCAGTTGGACCATTACCAGTTTCCTTTATCAGTTTTAATGCCGAAAAGGAACATGATAATAAAACTGCCTTGTTGAAATGGGAAGTTAGTTCAGAAATCAATGCCTCTCATTATGAAGTAGAACGTAGCAGAGATGCTGTGAATTTTACGGCTATCGGCGAAGTATTAGCGAATGGCGATTATGCAGGCAAACTTGATTATAGTTTTCCTGACGAAAAGCCCTTTGCAGGTTTCAACTATTATCGTTTGAAGCAAGTAGATAAGGATGCAAAATTTGTGTATACACCTGTTCGGGTATTAGATTTTGGAGATCTTGCTGAAAGCTTGACCTTATATCCTAACCCAGCTCAAAGTACCGTGAATATTAGTTGGAGTGAAAGTTTATTACAGCAATCACTTTCAATCAATGTGATTGATATATCAGGTAAAGTTGTATTTCAACAAAAAATTCTTCAGGTGAATGAGTTGTCTACCAACCTAGATTTATCTGCCTTAGCTTCTGGAAATTATATGGTGCATCTTAAATCAAACACTTCAAGTTTTGTATCTAAGCTAACGATATCTAAATAAGAATATCCTAATTAAATCAACAAAAAAGGCATCGTAAGGTGCCTTTTTTTAATGTTTATCCGCTAAGCTACCAAATAAAACAACTAAACACAGATATCATCTAGCTAATATCAATATAGTGCAAAAATCGTCATAGAAGAGGCGGCCTAAGATTCGAGGCAGCTAAAAATATTGAAATCGAAGCCAAACTTTTATCCACTATTTGAGCACAAACTAATGTTGCTATATGGAGAAAATCATTAAGTGCGAGTTTGGATAAAAGTGGCGTAGATGAAATTATTTTTATGCCAAGAATCTTCAGCCTAGACTTTTTGCTCAACTTTTGCGTCATGGCAAAAGTGG